>JAYVXY010000107.1:0-6580 GCA_043784785.1 Aestuariivirga sp.
GCGCGCAAGAAAGCCGAGTTGATGGGCATCAAGTCCATCTATGTCGAAGACGTGCGCGAGGAATTCATCCGCGATTTCGTTTTTCCGATGTTCCGCGCCAATGCCTTGTATGAAGGTGTGTATCTGCTCGGCACATCAATTGCGCGACCTTTGATTGCCAAGCGCCTGATTGAGATTGCTGCAGAAACCGGGGCTGATGCCATTGCTCATGGCGCCACCGGCAAGGGTAATGATCAGGTGCGCTTTGAACTGACCGCCTATGCGCTGAACCCCGATATTAAAGTGATCGCTCCTTGGCGTGAATGGGAATTTAAAAGCCGCACCGATTTGATTGGTTTTGCCGAGGCCCATCAAATCCCCGTGGCCATGGATAAGCGCGGTGATGCGCCATTTTCAGTGGATGCCAATTTGCTGCACTCATCATCCGAAGGCAAAGTGCTGGAGGACCCATGGGTGGAAGCACCACCTTATGTGTATCAACGCACCATTGCACCCGAAGATGCGCCGGATAAGCCGACCTATATTGAAGTTGAATTCAAGCATGGTGACCCCATAGCCATTGATGGCAAGGCGATGTCGCCTGCAACTCTCTTCACCGTGCTCAACAAGCTCGGCCACGACAATGGCATTGGGCGGTTGGACCTCGTTGAGAACCGCTTTGTTGGCATGAAATCGCGCGGGGTTTATGAAACACCGGGCGGTTCGATTTTGTTGGTGGCGCACCGCGCGATGGAGTCACTCACACTTGATCGCGAAGCAGCGCATTTGAAAGACAGCTTCATGCCACGCTATGCCGAGCTGATTTATTATGGCTTCTGGTTTGCGCCCGAGCGCGAGATGTTGCAGACCATGATCGACAAATCCCAAGAACATGTGGAAGGCACAGTTCGCCTGAAGCTTTATAAGGGCAATGTGATTGTGGTGGGTCGCAAGTCGGTCAAGTCACTTTACAAGAATGATCTGGTGACTTTCGAAGATGATCGCGGTGCTTATGACCAGAAAGATGCAGCGGGGTTTATTCGATTGAACGCGCTGCGCTTGCGGACATTGGCGGCGAGGAAGCGGAATACTTGAGAGGTGCTTCGAGGCTCGGCAAACGCCTCGCACCTCAGCATGAGGGATTTTTAGTTTATCCCTCACCCTGAGGTGCTCAACGAAGTTGAGCCTCGAAGGGCTGTTTAACGAAATATATAAGGCCAAAACGTTAGCGTGCCGATGACTGCGGCACCCATTGCCGCAACAAGAACGCTGCCCGCTGCCACATCCTTGGCGATGCCAATGATGGGGTTGTGATCTGGGTGTAACGCGTCGCATACCGATTCAACCGCTGTGTTCATGGCTTCAGCAGTCCACACCAGAGTTATGGCCAAGGCCAGCCAGCGCCAATCATTGACTGACACTTGCAAATATATTCCAGTCAGAACCACGCCTGCTGCGGTGAGGGTGTGAAACCACATGGCGTGCTGGGTTCTAAAAACATAGGCCAGGCCTGAAATGGCATAGCCAAACGCCTTCATGCGACCTGCGACGCTGAATGGTGGTCTTTCAATCATGCCAATGCTTGCAGCTCTTTCAAGATCGCTTCGCCCATTTGGGTGGTGTTGGTGTTGACGGGCACGTCGCCCGCAATATCCTTGGTGCGTAAGCCCTTGGCCAATACGGCCGAGATGGCCTTATCGAGATTGTCAGCCCATTCACCAAGGCCGAATGAATAGCGCAGTGCCATGCCGAATGAGGCGATCATGGCAATGGGGTTGGCGGCACCGGTGCCTGCAATATCAGGAGCCGAGCCATGCACCGGTTCATACAAGGCTTTGCGGCGTTTGGTTTTTGGATCGGGAGCGCCCAGCGAGGCTGATGGCAGCATGCCCAATGAACCGGTGAGCATGGCGGCCACGTCAGACAGCACATCGCCAAACAGATTGTCGGTGACGATCACGTCATATTGCTTGGGCCAGCGCACCAGCTGCATGGCGCAATTATCGGCGAGCACATGTTCGAGCTGGGCATCCGGATATTCCGTCGCGTGAATGCGGGTTACGATCTCGTGCCAGAGCACACCGGTTTTCATCACATTGCGCTTTTCAGCCGACGAGACTTTGTTCTTGCGGGTTTTGGCCAGCTCAAATGCCACGCGGGCGATGCGCTCAATTTCAAACGTGTCATAGACTTGCGTGTCAATGCCGCGCTTTTGGCCATTGCCCAGATCGGTGATGGTTTTGGGTTCACCAAAATAAACCCCACCTGTCAGTTCGCGCACGATTAAAATATCGAGGCCTTCAACCACATTGCGTTTCAAGGATGACGCATCGGCCAAGGCCGGATAGCAAATGGCGGGGCGCAGATTGGCGAACAGGCCCAAATCTTTACGCAGGCGCAGAAGCCCTGCTTCCGGGCGCACATCATAAGGCACCTTATCCCATTTGGGGCCGCCCACCGCACCGAAGAGAACGGCATCGCAGCTTTGAGCCTTGGCCATGTCGCTTTCGGAAATGGCCTTGCCATGTGCGTCATAAGCACAACCGCCAACCAAACCGCGATCGGTTTCAAACCTGGCAATGCCCTCTCTGGTGAACCAGGACAGAATTTTCTCCACCTCGGCCATTACTTCAGGGCCAATGCCATCACCGGGGAGCAGGAAAAGATTATAGGAAGCCATGTCGCTCTATCTCGCTAAGGTTGGAATTTGGCAATTCCGTAGCGGGTTAGGAGACACGTGGCAAGTGTAGAGCTATTTCACGCCTTCCACAAATTTCACCTGATAGGGCATTAGCTCTTCATCTTCGCGCACCGAAACATATTCGCCCGGCTTGAAGGTGTGGTCACCGAAGCGATAACCTGATTCATCGTCTTCCTCGTCGCTGCGGATATCATAATGAAAGGCCCAAGAACCACCGGGCTTGCGGATGAGGTGGCCGATATCATCTTCCTCGCCCTTTCGGAACCGGCGCACCCGGCAGCGGGTTTTCAGTTTATGAAACGCATCCACGTCAATCTTGCTGGTAGCACTCAAAGGTGCCGTGAATTCATAACCGATCTCGCGCGAGCCCTCGGGAAATTCCTTGGTGCGGGCCAGTTCCAACCTGATTTTGCTGAGCATGATTGGCTTCTAGTGCGACATCAAAACCGGGCGATCAAGATTGCGCAACACATAGCGCGTTGCTCCACCAAACACCCATTCGGTGAGACGTGTGTGGCCATAGGCACCCAGCACTAGCAAATCAGCGCCATGATCATTGGCGGCGCGCAGCAAGGTTTCGCCCGCGCTCATGCCACCAGAGGCCACATTCAGCACTTCGCATTTGATACCATCACGATCCAGCGTCTCGGCGATATTTGCGCCCTCTATCGTGCCGCGTGGTGCTGCATCAACCGTAACAATCTTGGTGCGCTTGGCGCGTTGCATGAAGTGCAAGGCATCGAAAGCGGCGCGAGCTGACTCACGCGAGTCATTCCAACCCAACATTACATCATCAAATTTGATTTCAGCTTTGCCCTTGTATGGCAACACAATCACCGGACGACCGGAGGCCAGAACGACTTGTTCGACAAAATCATATTCGACATTGTCGCCCTCTTCCCGGTTTGTTGCGGAAATAACGACCAGATCAGCATTGCGACAATTCTCGACCACGTCAGTTGCAACCAAGGGCTGGGTTGAATCAACAACGCGGAGATCAAAGGTGATGCTGTCTTCTTTCATGGCAAGTTCAAAGGCCTCGCGGACTTTTGGCAATTGGTCTTGAAAATAGATGCGGTTGCCGTCAAAAACTGCCGGAGCTGCACCATAACCATCGGTTGGGTAAACCTGAACCCCGGGGATCACATAAAGGCCTGAAATATGGGCATTGAATTTCACGCCCAATTGCCGAGCTGCAGCAATAAGTTGTGGCACACGCTCTATTTCATTGAGACAGAGTAGAATAGTTTTATAGGCCATGATCGTTCTCCAAATGACAGAAAGCATACTGCTTTACTTTACATAGGGTGACTTTGACTCAGATCAAGCCGCCGGCCCATAATATCATGAGGTTATTGCGCCGCTTTCACACTCATCGGATTGTTCGGGTGTTGTGTCCAATTGGCGTAATCGCTGCTGATCTTCTTACCGGTGCGGGCATCGGTGCCTGAAACCTGGCGTTCCATGGTGATGCAGTTTTCCACTGGGCAAACTTCGACACAGAGGTTACATGCCACGCATTCATCATCCATCACTTCAAAGTGGCGGAGCCCATTTTTTTCTTTCATGATGGCTTGGTGTGATGTGTCTTCGCAGGCAGCGTAACAACGGCCACATTTAATGCAGGCGTCCTGGTCGATTTTGGCTTTGGCGATGTAGTTGAGATTGAGATATTGCCAATCGGTGACGTTTGGAACGGCGCGGCCACGGAAATCTTCAATTGTGGCGTAGCCTTTTTCATCCATCCAGCGCGCCAGGCCGGATTTCATTTCCTCGACGATCTTGAAGCCATAGGTCATGGCCGCCGTGCAGACTTGCACATTGCCCGCCGACATTGAAATGAACTCCGCTGCATCGCGCCAAGTGGTAATGCCCCCGATGGCTGAAATGGGAAGGCCTCTGGTTTCTTTATCACGCGCAATTTCCGAGACCATGCTGAGTGCAATAGGTTTTACGGCTGGCCCACAATAACCGCCATGCGAGCCCTTGCCATCAATGCTGGGCATAGGAGAAAAACTATCGAGATCAACATGGGTAATTGAATTGATGGTGTTGATCAGCGATACGGCATCGGCCCCGCCCCTGAAGGCGGCTTGGGCGGGTTTTCGAACATCGGTGATGTTGGGCGTGAGCTTGACGATGACGGGCAGCCTTGAATGTTGCTTGCACCAGCGCGCCACCATTTCGATATATTCAGGCACTTGGCCCACGGCAGCGCCCATGCCGCGCTCAGACATGCCATGGGGGCAGCCGAAGTTTAACTCAACGCCGTCGCAATCGGTTTCTTCAACCTGTTTCAGAATTTTTTTCCACGGCGCTTCCTCGCATGGCACCATCAATGAAACTACCATGGCGCGATCTGGCCATTCGCGCTTTACTTTTTTGATTTCCTGCAAGTTGATTTCGAGTGGGCGATCGGTGATCAGTTCGATATTGTTGAGGCCCAGCAAACGACGATCTGCGCCATGAATTGCGCCATAGCGCGGGCCGTTGACATTAACAACTGGTGGACCTTCTTCGCCCAAGGTTTTCCAAACCACGCCACCCCAGCCCGCCTTGAAGGCCCGCACCACATTATATTCCTTGTCGGTGGGCGGTGCCGAGGCCAGCCAGAAGGGATTGGGAGATTTAATGCCAACGAAATTTGAGCGAAGGTCTGCCATGGGATTCTCCTTACGCGGTCAAAAACGAATGAATGGATTCAGCCGCCCGTCTGCCGTCATCGACTGAAGCTACTGTCAGGTCTTTGCCGCCTGCGATGCAGTCTCCGCCAGCCCAGATGCCTTTGACGGATGTGTGTTTCTCACTATCCACTTTAATGCGGCCTTGGTCGAGGGCGATGGCCCCGCCTATGACATCGACATAGGTTTGGCCGATGGCCTTGAAAATCATATCGGCATGGATTTCAAATTTCTCACCAGTACCGATCAGGGCCTGGTTTTTTTCTATCGTATATTCGCATCTCAGGCCAATGGCCTTGCCGTCTTTTACCAATACTTTTTTAGGTTGAACCCAATGCTTAATGTTCACACCCTTGGTTTGGGCCAGCTCCTGCTCATAAGCACTGGCCTTCATCTGCGCAGCACCACGGCGATAGAGAATGGTTACCGTTTCAGCACCCAAGAGCTTTGATTGGATGGCAATATCAATGGCGGTCATGCCGCCGCCGATCACCACAACATTGCGACCGACAGGCAATTTGGACATATCTTTGGCTTGGCGCAGATCAGAAATATAATTCACCGCATCTTCAATGCCGTCAGCTTCTTCGCGTTTGGCACCCAGCGCATTCATGCCGGAAAGGCCGAGACCCAAAAACACCGCGTCATAATCACGCTGCAAATGCTCAAGTTTCATTTTTTTGCCGAGCACTTGGCCATGTTCGATTTTAATCCCGCCAATGGCGAGAACAAAATCAACTTCCTTTGCCGCAAAATCATCCACCGATTTATAGGCTGCGATGCCAAATTCATTGAGGCCGCCCGATTTTTTGCGCGCTTCAAAAATTGTGACTTCATGGCCATGTAGGCTCAAGCGGTGTGCACAGGCAAGGCCTGCTGGGCCAGCACCGACGACAGCGACTTTTTTGCCAGATGATTTGGCGCGCGTGAAGGGATGCTTGTCGCCCATCGCCTGATCCGTGGCATAACGCTGCAACAAGCCGATTTTCACGGGTTTGCCTTCGACGGTTTCGCGCACGCAGGCTTCTTCACACAAGGTTTCAGTGGGGCATACTCTTGCGCACATGCCACCTAAAATATTTTGATTAAAAATCGTCTTGGCCGCTGATTTGGGATGGCCTGACTGAATCTCGCGAATGAACTGTGGAATATCAATCGATGTGGGGCACGCCTTCATGCAGGGCGCATCATAACAGAAATAGCAGCGATCAGATTCGAC
>JAYVXY010000108.1:0-6549 GCA_043784785.1 Aestuariivirga sp.
CGTATTTTTGAAGGCTACGGCGCCACTGAATGCTCGCCCGCCATTTCCTTCAACACGCCGATGCATTTCCGTTCGGGCAGCGTGGGGCGTATATTTGACGGCATTGAGTTTCGCCTTGAACCAGTGCCGGGCATTGATAATGGCGGCAGGCTTTTTGTGAAGGGGCCAAATGTCATGCTGGGCTATCTACGCGCTGATAATCCCGGTGTGATCGAATCTTCGCCCGACGGCTGGTATGACACGGGCGATATTGTCAATGTCGATGAGCATCGCTTCATCACCATTCTGGGCCGCGCCAAACGCTTCTCAAAAATCGCCGGTGAAATGATTTCCCTCACTGCGATCGAAGCAAAACTGCAACAGCTTTACCCCGATCTCGGCCACGCCGTTGTGGCCTTGCCTGACAAAAAGAAGGGTGAACAATTGATCATGTTCACCACACTTAACCAGCCTGATCGCAAGAAAATCTCTGATGGCATGAAATCATTGGGGGCCAGTGATCTGATGATCCCAAAAATCATATTCCAAGTTGAAAGCCTCCCCCTATTAGGCTCTGGCAAGACAGATTATGTCGCTCTGGGCCGTATGGCAGCAGAACGCGTGCCTGTATAATCATGAGCTACAAACATAGGTTGGAATAGATATGCGTCTAGCAAAAATTGCAGATCGATTAGCAGGTCTTGGCTCTGAAAAATGGGCCGTGCATATCGAGGGAAGAAAGCGCGCGGCTGCGGGTGAAGACATGATCTTCTTGTCCATCGGCGAGCCTGACGCAGCAGCACCCAAAGCCATATTGGATGAGGCCTACCATCAAATGTTGGCAGGTCGTTTGCGTTATTCTTCAGGCCAAGGCGAAAGATCGGTGCTTGAAGCCTTGTCGCGCCATTATACCAAGCAAACCGGCCGCATCATAACACCAGAACAATTTCTTTTTCTGCCCGGAACCCAAACCGCACTCTACATGGCCTTCGTTGCCATTTTGAATGAAGGCGATGAAGTATTATTGATGGACCCCTATTACGCCACTTATGAAGGCGTGATTGCAGGGCCCGGTGGCAAGCCTGTGGCTGTGCCGCTTGATCCAGACAATGGCTTTCACCCTGATCTTGCAGCGATTGAAGCAGCGATAACTCCGCGCACCAAGGCGCTGTTGCTGAATTCACCCAGCAACCCAACCGGTGCCGTGTTTACGCCCGATGAGATCAGGAAGATTGGCGCGCTCTGCAAACGCCATGATCTCTGGATCGTGTCAGATGAAGTTTATGCCACACTGATTTATGGCAATAATATATTTACCTCGCCCTTCTTCGACAAGGATTTGGAAGAGCGCACTATTGTTACCAGTTCGATCTCGAAATCCCATGCCCTGCCCGGCTTCCGCTGCGGCTGGATCGCGGCATCGGAAAAATTCGTGAGCAGCGCTCTCTCAATCACCGAAACAATGTTGTTTGGCAGCCAGGCTTTTCTTGAAGATGCAACAGCCTTGGCGCTTGATACACATTTCCCCGAGATCGATGACATGCGCCATTCTTATCAAGCGCGCGCCAAAGTTTTGGTCGACGGGTTGAAGAATTGCAAAAATATTTCGGCGCGCATGCCCGAAGGCGGAATGTTTGTAATGGTGGATGTGCGCAAAACCGGATTATCAGGTGAGGTCTTAGCACGCCAACTTTTGAATGAATATAATGTGGTGACAATGCCCGGCGAAAGCTTTGGCCTATGCGGCGCCGGCCATCTGCGCGTTGCACTCACTGTGGACGAAAAACAAATTGCCGAAGCGGCCAAACGCATTGCCAAATTGGCTGCAAAAATCGGCTCACAATAGGCGCACAAGAAAATTATCATCGACATTTCGCTATTTATCGATTTAGCTGAGGAGAATGTCCACCGCGCCGATAGCAAACCAGCTTCGAGTAGCTTCAATCTAAAATAAACGGGGTAGAATATGTCTAACACTGCAAAAATGCAGCTATCAATTCCTGCAACTCGGTCAAATTTAATTGCCGCACTTGTCGAAAAAATCATAGTCATGAAACCGGATTTGGCTAGTGTCGTCAGTGTTGATGCGGTAAAAGATGTTACTCTTAAATCCATGGCGCTGGATAGCCTTGATACCTTACAGCTAGCCATGGAAATTGAAGAGACATTTGATATGGAAATTGATGTTGTCGACTTCCCCCCATATCTGACAATTGAAGGTTTAGCCTCACAATTGGAGGCGCTGAAACGAAAACAGGCTCAAGAAACGAATTGATCCATTAGCTGAGTCGAACATAGGCATGTGCAGCCATCATAAATGGATCGTTGTGAGGACTCATTATGATATTTTTGCAAGTTGCTCGAATTTCTATTTTCGAGAATTTCTCGATGATGAGTTTCCAGACTCTTTCCGAAATCGATTTTCCCAGACAGGTATGTAAACCAAATCCAAAAAGTGAACTGGTGTTCTCTTCTAGAGTGTAGCCTTCACTTTGAGTAAAACAGCGTACCCTCTCACCAACATCAAAAACAAGATCAGAAATCCTGGTTTGCCGCAAACAGATACGATCAACATAACGCAGCGAACTTGACGGAAATATCGCAGGCCATTGAATATCACAGAATCTTTTTTCTGGATTTCTGAGAAATATTTCATAGAGAGATAAGCTCAGAGTTCCTGCAAATGGTCGTGTTCCCAACGACGCAAGACACAGCAAAATCAGTTCATCTTCCTGATCATTATTATGCAGATTTAGAAAATCTTCTATCTTGGTGCAAATGTCCTTCCGCTTGCGAATGGACAAAAGTGGGCTAAAGAGCCCTGGAATTTCGTCCACCAAACTTAGAACCAATTCACTGCGTGGAACAATTGAACTTGAGATTGCCCGCCATAGTGGCTGGGCAAAGCCCACCACCAAATCCATGTCTCGGTCGGGGTGCAGCAATGTTCGCAGTAGTTGCTCGAGTATTTCTTCGCTCAATGAAAACTGACATTTCTGTGTGCGTGAAATCTGCCGGGCCATCGCCTTGCGGATAATTTGATGGGACTCTCCATCGATAAAAACCGGAAGATGTTCAAGTAGCCTGATGACAGCAGAGAAGTCGTAATTTGTGCGGGACTCCAATTGCCGATATCGATCGGCCATCGAATAAGTGCGGAAATCTTGAGAAAGGATGATCTCCTTGGCTTTTCTTGCATCCTTCACAAATTTCAAGTCGCCCACCTTGCACCAATATTGGCTGAGATACTTATTGGTTTATGAAGCAAATAGCATGATATAGTGCGAAGACAAATTGTGATTTAAACACTCAAAAAAAGTTTCCAATGCCCATGCAGCCAGAACCTATTCTCGTCAGCATCGCCACAACCATTGACGGCGTGACCTTGGAAAGCTCTGTTGGCAAGATCAAGATCACAACAACTCACCCCGAAAAGTGCAATTTCGCCAATCTCTGTGATTATGTGGCTTGGTATTTCCTGCCGGTAGCAATGAGGCTCAATCGTCCTTTGCATATCGCCGGATATGGTAGCTCTCAAACCATCATAAACTGGCAGAAGCTCGCCGAGATTTGGCAGTCCTGGTTGCCAGGGCATTTTTACGCAACAAACTTGAGCTTTGACCAAGTCGTTTTGCGCGCACCGAAGCATCAAACAACAAGCCCTGATCTTATGTTCTATTCAGGAGGTGTTGATGCCGCGCACTTGGGCCTATTGCATCTCCAAGAAAACAAGCAACAGGACTTGCTGACCGTTCATGGCATGGACTACAGTTTGGAAGACCAACAGCGCTTTTCCGCCTTGCTCTCAAAAACAGCCGCATTCGCGCAAGAGCTATCCACCACACGCATCATCGTGAAGTCGAGTGCCTATCAGCTTTACAATGATTTAGGCATAAACCTTGGGCGCCATCATCTTAATCACATCTTTGCTTTGGTAGGGGCCGGGTTCTTCCACTCCGAATCATATGACAATCTCATTTTGGCCGATGATGAGCCACTTGCAGCCCAGTTCCTGAGTTTTCCATGGGGGACAAATGCGGTGACCAACCCCCTGTTTGATGACGGCCAAACAAAGCTGATAACACAAGCCCAAGGCGTGCCCCGCATTGAAAAACTCAAACTCATAAATAGCTCTGAAACCGCTCTTAACTCATTGGCGTTTTGCTGGAATCGAAAACTCCAACCCGTGAATTGTGGCGTTTGCGAAAAATGTCTGCGTACCAAGATGCTTTGTTTGGCAGAGTTTGGTGTTGTGCCAGACATTTTTCTTGATAAAGCCATTCCATCAAACTGGATCAAAACACTCAATTACCGGGGAGCTGAAGGCTTCTTTATTGTGCAGGAAATCTTCAGGATCGCTCAGCAGACAGGCAATTCAATATTGTTTCCCGATTTTCAGAAATCCTTGGAAAGTGTTTTTCGGTACCATCAAATATTTCGCAGGGTAGAAAATATTTGGCCAAGATTCTTGCGGCCAGGTTTCGTTGCTCAGCTCGCCGCAAAAGTGGCTACAAAATTTTCTGGCGGGATGTAGGAAAAGTGCTGTCGATCACAGTCAGATTCCACGCCGGAGTAAAAATATTTGAGACCGCATTATTTTATCTTCGTAATCTCGGCTTGCTGGGATTCTTGTTAAAAAATAGAGCCATTCCAAATCATGTTTTGTTTCGTGCCGCTTGGCTCCGGATCAGGAAACATGGCGTTCGCCATTTTAGAAAACAAAACCTTTTCGGCATCCCTCAGATCAAATTTTTGCACCATGAGTTCAGATATTATTTCAAACAGTTATTTCGAAACTACTCGCCAGAAATTTTAAAACTCGATCCAAACCTTGTTGTAGCTCTGAAGGGCAAGCCGACTGTGATCGCCATTGACCATAGCAAATGTGAATATGCTCTCTGCGCGGCATTGGACGCAGCGGGTTTGCAAAGCGCGATGATTACTCACGATCCATTTTTTCTAAATGAAATTAACAACTATAAATTCCAGAAAAAGCCAATCAATATTCTTAAATCTGCAGGAGCGTTTGTTGCAGCAAGGGCTGCCATGAAGAATGGTGCTATTTTGATCATTTATGTAGATTATTTGTCAAATAACGAGCGGCTATATTCGCCAGCGGTATTTGAATTTCAGAACGCATCAAAAGCACAATTATTCTTTGCAAAAATTGAAATCTGTGAAGAGGGTCAAATGAAATGCATTCTCAAGCAGTCGGTAGTCAGTGACGATCACCGAACAGATTATCAAACAACGATGCAAGAATTTCAAAAATTCAGTGCAAATGATTTGACCTATTCAATGTGAGACTTTCTTCCATCACGCAATCTAATTTCAACTTGTCACTATCCCCTTGTGGGGGATTGACTAGTGAACCGTGTCAACCAATCCTGATGGGCAGCCAGCATCGGTTGTCTCGGAGGCGGCAATCAGATCGCTAAGATTTTTGCCTGATGGAATATCACCCTTCAAACCAATGGTGAGTTCGGAAAAGCGCCCAGCCTTATCACAAGACACGCGCACACGGTCACCTGCCCCCTTGCCGAAAGCTTCATCAAATTTGGCGCGCAGATCAGCCATTTGAATGGTTTTGCCAATATTGGCCGCCATGAATTTCTGCACAGCTGAACTATTCACTTCATTGGCCAGCCGAATTTCATCCTTGAAATATTGCTCGGCGTTACCTGCAGGATAGCAGGTACCATGCTTGGTATATTCATGGCGCTGCAAAACCGATTGCGTGCCGGGCATCGCCTTATCAAGAGCGGCCTTGGTGGCAGGTGTCAGTTGCGGTTCTGGCAATTGCTCCCATTGATGTTGATCATCAAGGGCTGCGGTGGCGCGATCTACACCACAAAACACATTGCGGCGTGGCTGCGGCCAAAGTCCATGCAGTGCAAAGTGGCTGGCTTCATAAGATGAAGCAGTTTCATGCTGGCATTCAGCCTTGCCCTTCATGGTTTCGCAAAACGCAGGTTCCCAACTCAAAGCCAAAACATAGAATGGAATGCCGTCCTTCGGGCCTTGTGGTTTTGGCTTGGGCTTCACCGTGCCCATATTGGTGTTGACTGCCGCACCACCACCTGCGGGAGCAGCGCTGGCCTGTGCACCATCAACCGAACCACACTCCAAAGCCACCCAACGCTGAGCCGGATTAGCACCGGGCACATTCACCCAATAATGGCTGGCTTGATCTTTGTTTTTACCGAGCAGGGAATATGATTTTCCAGCTTCAACCGAGACATCGCCCGGATTGGTGCCCTTCTTGATCGAAACCACCGCTGGGCAGGCCTTGGAAGCCACAAATTGCCCATCCATTTTCACTTGGGCCAAGGCCAGACCGGACATGAGGGCAAGCGACAACGCGACAGCCGAGAGACGAGAAATCATGAAAGCACCCCTATTGAATTCAATTTCACTCTGCATAGCCCATGAAACAGCATTTTGCATGGCTTAAACTTCAGTAATTCGCATAATAGGATTTATCCTTTTTGATGCTAGACTGCTTTCTAAAAATAGGGTAAATCCTATTTGTGGATAATACAGCAAAATCATTTCTGGCCGAAATCGAGG
>JAYVXY010000109.1:0-19507 GCA_043784785.1 Aestuariivirga sp.
CAAACGGTCGTCCTAAATCTGGCTATTTATGAGTCGATTGGATAGTTTTGTTGCTGAGAGTTTCGGAAATGTATCTCATACCTGATGTATGAAATTCGATATAGACAGCACTTAAGCAAGGTAAAAAGCCGTTGAAGAACTCCTTCTCCAAAATTCTGATCGCCAATCGTGGTGAGATTGCCATAAGATGATCGAGCGGGTCCCAGCCCCAATCTCACCGATGCCCAACGCGCCGAAGTTTGCGAGTTGGAACGCAAGATTTGCGCCCATGTTCATTATGAATGCGCGGGCACTGTCGAGTTCCTGATGGATATGGATACGGGCAAGTTCCACTTCATTGAAGTTCACCCGCGTGTGCAAGTCGAACACACCCTAACAGAAGCAGTGACCGGCATTGATATTGTCCAAGTGTAGATATATACGACCTCGTAGGACACTTTTAATATTCTGGTCAAACAGAAAGGAAGTGTCACAATGAACCAGGATCAGAAAGACATTGCCAGGAAGAAGCGGGTCCTCGACTACGCGGAAACCTTCGGGAATGTGAACAAAGCTTGACGCCATTTCGGTGTCACACGGTCTAACTTTTATCTATGGCGCAACGCATTTCGAAACAACGGCGATGCCGGTCTCTGCCAAACCGATGGCATCATCGTGCAATGATGACAGGGCCGTATAGTTCGATTTTCGATAATGTAATATATTGAAAATAAATAATAAAAAAGAAACATTCGACTCCCTCTCTCTCCTCTAGTTTCGGTTTTGGTTCCATCTTGTTCGACCATATGTTGCCAAAATGTGTCATTTCACTTTTTTGTTGTTAACACCCTTTCAAATAGGGGCTAAATTTGATTCTTGCAGAGACTCTGCGAGCATGTTTCGGGGTCTGCATGGGGTCATTCTTTGACGACCTCGTTGCTTAATGCTAGTGCAGATATTTGACGTCTTTGCGCCGTTTTCGGCTTTTAGTGAGGCAATAAATGAAGAGTGTAATGCGTTCATCGCCGAGTATCAGGGCTTTGTTGCTTATCGTGGCCCTCGGCACAACCGCCGTTTCTCCCCTTTTGCTGGCCCAAAGAGCGGCAGCTGAGTCTCAAACTGCTGAAGACGAGCGTAATGCACGCTTTGACAAGAAAAATGGTGTTGGCACTGTGGTCTTGAATGGCCAGACACTGGCTGGTCATGGCGGCGGTGGCCCAGCCACGACTGTGACCGAGATCGTTGCCTCACAAAACCAATCACCAATGCTCGATGCTCAAAGCGATGTGGCGCTGAAGACGGCCCAGGAGAAATATGCCAGCATCGTTGCGGAAGGTGGTTTCCCGTCAATCTCGCGCGGTTCCTATAAAAACGGCTCAAAAGGCCCCGCTGTTGCAGCTCTGAACAAACATCTTTTCATGGAAGGCTATTTACGCGCCGAGGGCACGCAAGGCCAATTTGCAGAAATTTACACAAACGCAACCGAAGAAGCTGTCAGTCACTATCAGCGCAACATGGGTCTGGCTGTTACCGGTAAAGTCGATGGCGCGACTTTGGCGGAGCTGAGTGTTTCAGCCGATGAGCGTTTGCGCGCCATAACCGCCAATATTCCACGATTGGCCATTTATGAAAAAGATTTGGGTGATCGCTATTTGGTGGTGAATGTTCCGGCCCAACAGCTTGAGACTGTCAGCAATGGTCATGTCTATTCGCGTCATAATGTGATTGTTGGCAGGCCAGAGCGGCCGACACCTGTGGTGATGACACCACTGGCCACTGTGAAGTTCAATCCTTATTGGAATGCGCCGGTATCTATTGTCGAACGCGACATTTTGCCAAAAATGGCATCTGGCACACAGGTTCTCACCGATATGAACATGAAAGTGTTTCAAGGTGGCCCCAATGGCCCCGAGGTGGACCCGCGCACTGTGCGTTTCACGCCAGCCAATATTGATAAATATCTATTCCGTCAGGAACCTGGCCCACACAGTGCTATGGCCACCGCCAAGGTCGAATTCATGAGCACCTTCGGCATCTATCTGCACGACACGCCAGAGCCTGAATTGTTTAAAAGCGCCGGCCGGTTCTTTAGCTCAGGCTGCATCCGGGTTGAAAAAATGCCCATGCTGGTTGAATGGGTGTTGAACGGGCAGGGCGGTTTTGATGCGCCAAAGATTGCATCAATGGCCCAAACCCTGGAACGTCTGGATGTGCCGCTGGCCACACCACCACAATTACGCGTGGCTTATCTCACCGCTTGGCCAGCAGCGGGTGGAACAATTGCCTTCCGCAAAGACATTTACCAGATGGATTCTTCCGGCTTTACCGTTGGCCAGCCCATGCCAGTGGGTGAAAAAAGCCCAGATGGCCTGCGTTATGTACTAAAACCGTTGCCGCGCCAGATTTCAGTAGATGATGCTGAAGCTCAGAATGTTGGTTTCTTTTCAATTTTCGGCAGCAGATCAAGATCAGCGACCAAATCTTCGGCTGATGCACCAAAGAAGAATGTTTTTGGCGCATCGCTGGTTTCCGCGAGTTCAAACGCCAAACATGGATTGAGCAAAGGTGGCGAGCCAGCAGGATTGTTCAATTGGGCGGCCTATCACAAGGAACAGGCCCACCCTAAGAAACTGGCCAAGTTAAAAAAGAAAAAGGGCATCCAAAGCGCTGATGCTGTTCCGCCTGATCCGACACTGCCAAAGACAAAAGTGAAATCGGCCAAGGCGCAAAGCGCTGAAGCTGTTCCGCCCGATCCAACCTTAACATCTGTCAAAAAGAAATCGGCAGCTCCTAAAAAACTGGCTGATTGTAAAACCGACGCAGGCAAGGATTGCAAATTAGCGGCCGCCGCCGATAAGCCACCAGAAAAACCCGCGAACTAAACCGATTATGAAAATGGCGCAGAGCTGGGCTCCTGCGCCATTCTGTGTCTAGACCTCTGCACCGCATCCTGTATAGAGCAGGGCTTCAAACCTGAGGGGATTCTAGCCATGGCCAAAAGACCAGCAAAAAAAGCCACTAAAAAACCAGTTAAAGCGGCAGCCAAAAAGCCAGTCAAGAAATCCAGCCGTGCCGCTCCACTTTATCCCGGTTTCTTCAAAGATAAATTGGCCAAGGCTGATCCTAAAATTGCGCGCGCCATCACCAACGAGCTCAAGCGCCAGCAGCAAGAAATCGAATTGATCGCTTCGGAAAACATCGTGTCGCGCGCCGTGCTGGAAGCTCAAGGCTCGATCATGACCAATAAATATGCCGAAGGCTATCCCGGCCGCCGCTATTATGGCGGTTGCCAATATGTTGACGTGTCGGAAAATCTCGCCATTGAACGCGCCAAGCAACTCTTCGGCGCAACCTTCGCCAATGTGCAACCCCATTCAGGCGCGCAAGCCAACCAAGCCGTGTTCTTTGCGCTCCTGCAACCCGGCGACACCTATATGGGCCTTGATCTGGCTTGCGGTGGCCATTTGACCCACGGCTCGCCCGTCAACCAATCGGGCAAATGGTTCAAGGTCGTGCCCTACAAAGTGCGCGAAGATAACCAGCAGATCAATTATGATGAAGTGGCGGCCTTGGCGTTGGAACACAAGCCAAAGCTGATCATCGCTGGTGGCTCGGCCTATCCGCGCATTCTGGATTTCAAGCGCTTCCGCGAGATCGCCGATTCTGTTGGCGCAATTTTCTTCGTGGATATGGCTCATATTGCCGGCCTTGTGGCTGGCGGCGCTCATCCAAATCCGTTGGACTATGCTCATGTCGTCACCACCACGACTCACAAAACCCTGCGTGGGCCTCGCGGCGGTTTGATTCTTTCGCGCGATGAAGCCATTGGCAAAAAGATCAACTCATCGGTGTTCCCTGGCCTGCAAGGCGGGCCGCTGGAGCATGTGATTGCAGCCAAGGCTGTGGCTTTCGGTGAAGCGTTGAAACCGGCGTTTAAAAAATATGCCAAGCAGGTTGTGGCCAATGCCAAGGCGCTGGCTGCGGCCATGGTTGAAGGCGGCTGCGACATCACCACGGGTGGCACTGACACGCATTTGATGCTGGTTGATCTGCGCAAGAAGGGCATTTCCGGCAAGGCCGCCGAAGCAGCATTGGGCCGCGCCTATATCACTTGCAATAAAAACGGCATTCCGTTTGACCCTGCACCCTTCACCATCACATCTGGCATTCGTCTAGGCTCCCCCGCCGGCACCTCGCGCGGCTTTGGCGAGGCCGAATTCCGTGAAATCGGCCGCCTGATCATTGAGGTTCTCGATGGCCTTGCCAAGCATGGCGAAGAGGGCAATGCTAAAGTGGAGGGAGCCGTAAAGCGCAAAGTTCTCGTTCTCACCAAACGGTTCCCGATCTACTCTTAAGAGGAATTCCCAATGCGTTGTCCATTCTGCGGTAACGCTGACACACAAGTAAAAGATAGCCGCGCCAGCGAAGATGGCACGGCGATCCGCAGGCGCAGGGCGTGCCCTGATTGCGCAGGCCGCTTCACCACATTTGAGCGGGTGCAGCTGCGCGAACTCAGCGTGTTGAAACGTTCTGGCCGCCGCACGGTGTTTGACCGGGATAAACTGGCAAGATCAGTGCAAGTCGCCTTACGCAAACGCCCCGTAGAACAGGAACGTGTCGAACGCATGGTATCGGGCATCGTGCGGCAGTTAGAGTCACTCGGCGAAACCGAAATCAAATCCGAAACCATCGGGCAACTGGTGATGGAAGGCCTGAAAAACCTGGACGACGTAGCCTACGTCCGCTTCGCTTCAGTGTACCGCAACTTCCGCGAGGCCAAGGATTTTGAGGAATTATTGGGTGAGCTGAGTGATGAAGATAAGGGCGGGGCGGGGTAGACTTCAATTCGTCACTTGCAAAATATATAAAAATATGTATATTTGAATAGCAATGAAGCTGAACCCAAAACAACTTCTATGGATCGGTTCAAGTCGCAAAGATATGCAAAGCTTGGCACCAATAATTCGCCGTGAATTTGGGTTAGAATTATTTGCGGCTCAATGTGGTGAAATGCCTCCCTCTGCTAAACCCCTGAAAGGTTTTGGCGGGGCGGGCGTTTTAGAGCTGGTGGCAGATGAACGCGGCGGCACTTATCGCGCCGTTTACACCGTGAAATTTCATGATGTGATTTATGTGTTGCATGTATTTCAGAAGAAATCGAAAAGCGGCACCGCCACACCAGAACGCGAAATTGAATTGGTCAAACAAAGATTGAAACGTGCGCAAGATGATTACGCGGCGCGAAACAAGGAGCCAAAGACATGAAGATCAAGGTTGAAAAAAGCAGTGGTAATGTGTTTGCTGACTTGGGTTTGCCCGAGTCTGAGCAGGAACTCTTAAAAGCCAAGCTCGCGCTACAAATTTACAAACTCGTCAAAGCACGCAACCTCACCCAAACCGAAGGTGCAAAACTCCTCGGCACCACCCAACCGCAAATGTCAGCCCTCATGCGCCTGCGCCCGACGTCGGTTTCCGTGGGACGGTTGATGGAGTTTCTGATAATTCTGGGGCAAGATATTGAAGTGAATGTGAAGCCAGCTGTTCGACGCAAGGCTGGGCAGATGAGGGTGAATGTGGCGGCCTAAAATTTGGATATAGAGCAACCGAGGCAAGTCCATATATATGTCCGTAACCTATGATTTGACACCAAAAACCTTGATCGCGTTGAAGCGCTTCCCCTTGGCCTTCTCACTCCACAACAAAAACGCCGAAGCCGCCAAGATCATCGCTATGCCAATCCACAAATTGCCTTCAGGCAGATAATGGAAAGCCAGAAATCCTGCCAGAATATTGAACGGCAGGCGCAAATCATCGAAGGGCTGCAAAAATGAAGCATCCGTCTTCGAATAGGCCTTGGTCAGGAAATATTGCGCGGCGAACTGCACGACTCCAGCCAGCAACAATAGATACAAAATCTTGCCCGACGGTACTTCAAACCCGGCAATGCCAGAAAGCACGGCATTGATCGGCGAGAGCAACAGCAGCAACCACATGGTAATGGTTTCGGATTTTTCATGGCCGGTGAGCTGCTTGGTGATGAGCGAGGCTGCTCCCCACAAAACCGCTGCGGCCACCGGAGCCAATGACCAGACGTTAAACCCTGAAGACCAAGGCTGAAGCACAACCATTGCGCCGGCAAAGCCAAGACCTGCAGCAAACCAGCGCCGCGGTTCGACATCTTCGCCGAGGAAGAATTTAGCCCCCAGTAAAATGAAAAATGGCGAGGTCATCACCAGTGCAATCACCTGCCAGATTTGCACCCCATGCGCCAAGCCCATCACAAAAGCCTGAACGCCCAGCGCCGATAAAACCACGCGAATGATGTGTTGAATGGGATAATCCGTTTTCAACGCACCTAAACCGCTTTTCCAAATGAAGGGCAGGGAGACAATCAGCGCGATAAAATATTGCCAGAAGGCATCAGACTGTGGCTTGAAGCCCAGCCCGCCATAGTCAGGCGAACCAGTCACCATTTGGGTGATGACGTTAATCACCGCAAAAGCCGCACCCGCCGCCGCCATAAAGGCGGCTCCGGTAAAAGCATTGGTGAATTTCTGTTCCATGTCGAATATCCAGCCTGAAAGCCACCAGTTAAAAGTTCGCCCCCATTAACGCAAGACATGGTGACATGCATGCCCCGCATTGTATTCTCGCACAAGGCAAGCTATGGCCAGCCCATGACCACGCCCCGCAAAGCCCCCATCGCCCGCTCCGCCGCAAGGCTAGGCGCTGTGCAGGCGCTTTATCAAATGGATATCGCCAGCGCTGATCTGGGCGAAACTCTCGCGCAGTTTTCCAGCCGCGTGATGGGCGATGATTTTGACGATGGCCAATGCGGCGAGGCGGATTTTAAACATCTCCGCGAAGTCGTTGAAGGCACGGTGCGCGAGCA
Organism: Aestuariivirga sp.; assembly: GCA_043784785.1. GTDB lineage: Bacteria > Pseudomonadota > Alphaproteobacteria > Rhizobiales > Aestuariivirgaceae > Aestuariivirga. The sequence continues at coordinate 6,872 of JAYVXY010000109.1, forward strand.
GGCCTTGATCGACCCAACGGTAGACAAACTGCTTGATAAGGATTGGCCCCTGCACCGGCTCGATGCAACACTGCGCGCCATTATCCGCGCCGCCGCCTATGAAATCATGTTCAAGGACAATGTGCCCAGCAAAGTGGCCATCAATGAATATGTGAATGTGGCCAGTGCGTTCTTTGACGGTGAAGAACAAAACTTTGCCAATGCCGTTCTCAATAATTTAGCCCGCCAGCGCCGCCCGCAAGAATTCGCGGCATGAACGATGTACAAGCTGCCGCTGCCAAGCGCACAGTGTTGCTGCTGGCTGTCGCGCAAGCGCTTTATTCGAGCTGCATCATCACGGTGTTTTCAACGGCAGGCCTTGTTGGTCTTACCATTGCGCCGTCTCAAGATTTGGCCACATTGCCTATCACAACATTCGTGTTGGGGTCGATGTTTACCACCATACCCGCATCACTTTTAATGCAGCGTTTCGGCCGCAGACCGATATTCGCCATTGGTGCAGTGATCAGTATTATTGGCGCGCTCACTGCAGCTTATGCTATTTTCCACGGCGCCTTTTGGCTGTTTTGTTTTGCCACTGCTCTGCAAGGCGTGTTTCAGGCCACCTCGAACTACTATCGCTTTGCCGCTGCAGAATCAGCAGGCCCAGAGAATAAATCCATTGCCATCAGCTGGGTGTTAACCGGCGGCGTTGTTGCCGCTGTTGCCGGAACATTGATCGCCAGCACCACGGCAGACCTGTTCGCGCCCTTTGACTATGCTGGCTCCTACATCGCTGCCTCAGTACTCGCACTGTTAAACTTGGGGATTATCGCCATTCTCAATTTGCCAAAACCATCAACGGCGGAAGTATCAGGGCCACAGCGTTCATGGTCTGAGCTTTTGCAGCAACCACGCCTTGTCGTTGCCATGGCCTCGGCGATGATTGCCTATGCCCTCATGAACCTGATGATGACGGCGGCGCCCGTGGCCATGAAATATTGTGGCTTTGATCAACACGCTTCGAGTTGGGTTATCCAGTGGCATGTGCTGGCCATGTTCGTGCCAAGCTTTTTTACAGGCCTGCTGATCAAAAAATATGGGGTGATGATTATCACTAGCCTGGGCATGGCGTTATTGGTCACGGCTGGTATTGCGGGGCTGTCAGGCATCACCTTTGGTCATTTTGCTGTGGCACTGATTCTATTGGGCCTTGGCTGGAACTTCGGATTCATCGGCGGCACAACCATGCTCACGGAATGTTATCGCCCCTCAGAACGCGGCAAAGTTCAGGCCGCCAATGATTTTGGCATTTCAACCCTAATGGCCATCGCGTCTTTCAGTTCTGGCAAATTGCTGGCAAATATCGGCTGGTCTTCCGTGCCAATCACGATTCTGCCGATTGCCATGGCCATGTTGGTGCTGCTGCTCATCAACAATATGAGAGCAAGAGCTTAACTGCTTAATTCCCCTCATTATTTGCGTTACGCCCCTCAAACATAAAGCGCGAAAACAATCATTCTCCCATTGCCTAATTAGGCAGCATTTGGCATATAAAAGCCACAATTCAGAACCCGCAGTGAAGCGTGGGTAGTCGCGGCCATCGGTCAAGGTTCTGGAGCAACATCAACTTTATAAGGGTTTACCCCATGACCTCTACACTCTGGCTGATCGTGCTCGCAGGGGCACTCTCAATTGTGTACGGCATTATAACCACGCGTGGCCTGATGGCTGCTGATGCTGGTTCTGCCCGTATGCAGGAAATTTCCGCAGCTGTGCGCGAAGGTGCACAAGCCTATTTGAAACGTCAATACACCACCATCGCCATTGTCGGTGTGGTCATCTTCATCCTTGCCTTCATCCTTTTGGGCAAATATTCGGCTGCTGGCTTTGCCATCGGCGCCATTCTATCAGGTGCGGCGGGCTTCATCGGCATGAACGTGTCGGTGCGCGCCAACGTCCGCGTTGCACAAGCGGCAACGAAGTCGCTGGCTGGTGGCCTTGATCTCGCATTCAAGGCGGGCGCAGTTACAGGCTTGCTGGTTGCAGGTCTTGGCCTTTTGGGTGTGACACTTTATTTCGGTTTCCTCACATCAACCCTTCATATGGAACCAACCAGTCGCGAAGTGATTGATGCACTTGTTGCACTTTCATTTGGCGCTTCATTGATTTCGATTTTCGCGCGTCTTGGCGGCGGCATCTTTACCAAAGGTGCAGACGTGGGCGGCGACATGGTGGGCAAGGTTGAAGCGGGCATCCCAGAAGATGATCCGCGCAACCCGGCCACCATTGCAGATAACGTGGGTGACAATGTTGGCGATTGCGCCGGCATGGCCGCTGACTTGTTTGAAACTTACGTGGTGACCACAGTGGCAACCATGGTTCTGGCCGCAATTGTGTTGCCTGATGCCATGAAGCTGGCAGGCATGGTTTTGCCATTGGCGATAGGTGGAGCATGTGTGATCACCTCGATCATCGGCACGTTCTTTGTAAAGCTAGGCGCGTCCAATAACATTATGGGCGCTTTGTATAAAGGCATTATCGCCACTGGTGTTTTATCCCTCATCGTCATCTATCCCGTTATCTCCGCCATATTCGGCGGAATGGACGTGGCTTTAGGAACGCCGGAAAAAGCCTTCACCCCGATGAGCTTGTTTTATTGCGGCGTAGCTGGTTTGGTGATCACTGGTTTATTGATCTGGGTCACCGAATATTACACCGCCACTGGCAAGCGCCCAGTGAACTCGATTGCTGAAGCATCCATCACCGGCCACGGCACCAACGTGATCCAAGGTCTGGCTGTATCGATGGAAGCAACCGCCATTCCTGCCATCATTATTATTGCGGGCATTTTGGTGACGTATAATTTGGCTGGCCTCTTCGGCATCGCCGTTGCTGTCACCACCATGTTGGCTTTGGCTGGCATGGTTGTAGCCCTCGACGCATTTGGCCCAGTCACTGACAACGCAGGCGGCATTGCTGAAATGGCGGGGCTTCCAAAAGAAGTGCGCCACAACACCGATGCGCTGGATGCTGTGGGCAACACCACCAAAGCCGTCACTAAGGGCTATGCCATTGGTTCAGCTGGTTTGGGAGCACTCGTATTGTTCGCTGCTTACACGCAGGATTTGAAGTTCTTCGCAGCCCATGCGGCTGACGGCAGCTTCTTCAAAGGCGTGAATGTAACGTTCGATCTTTCCAGCCCCTATGTTGTGGTTGGCCTGTTGTTCGGCGGCCTGTTGCCCTATCTCTTCGGCGGCATGTCGATGACTGCTGTGGGCCGTGCAGCGCAAGCTGTTGTGGTTGAAGTGCGTCGTCAGTTCAAGGAAAATCCCGGCATTATGAAAGGCACAACCAAGCCTGATTATGCCCGCGCGGTTGATCTGCTCACCAAGGCAGCCATCAAGGAAATGATCATTCCATCAATGTTGCCTGTGTTCTCGCCAATTGTCGTGTTTGTGGTGATCAACTGGATTGCAGGTAAAGCCGAAGCTTTCTCAGCCGTGGGCGCCATGCTCATGGGTGTGATCGTGACGGGCCTGTTCGTGGCAATCTCGATGACAGCAGGCGGCGGTGCTTGGGACAATGCCAAGAAATCATTTGAAGATGGTTTTGTTGATAGCAAGGGCGTGAAACATCTGAAGGGCTCTGAAGCCCACAAAGCATCAGTAACTGGCGACACCGTAGGCGACCCCTACAAAGACACAGCCGGCCCAGCGGTCAACCCCATGATCAAGATCACCAACATTGTGGCACTGTTGATGTTGGCGGTGCTGGCGGGGCATTGAGCAAATCCCCATCCTCCCCTTCATGGGGGAGGTGGCCCGCAGGGCCGGAGGGGGCGGCCGGGCGCTAACCGTTCAATCAAATAAAGAAAGCCGGGGTGGCAACGCCCCGGCTTTTTGTTATGGTCAAAATCGTACCATCAAATGTCGGGACTGAACAGCTTAGGCAAGGTGTTGAATATGACAAATTTGCAAGAAAAATTGGGTCTTAATGACACGCAATGGGCAATTTCGAATGTGTTTCACGCAAATTCAATCGAAAGAGTTGGGAGGTCGATAACTTCAAACACACGGTTCGTACATTACACAAACGCGGAAACGGCTGCAAAGCTATTCAGAAATCACCAAGTTTGGTTACGAAAATCTACGAATATGAATGACTTCATGGAGATTGAGCATGGACTCAATTGTCTTTCAAATGCGTACAAAAGAAATAAGCCCAACTTTGAAAAAGGGTTTGAGGCGCTCTTTCCTGGGATTTGTCTGAAACTTGAGAAACATTTTGACGGGTGGTTGCCCACCTATAGATCAGGCACTTTTATCGCTTGTGTATCTGAGCACGACGATGATCCTGAACGCAATGAAGATAGGATGGGTCGGCTCTCAATGTGGCGTGCATACGGTGGCACTTCGGGCGTAGCGATTGTGATTAAGCCAGACGTGTTTCATCGGCCTATTTCGTCTGACGCACTGAAGGCATACACATCACCAGTTGCCTATTTGGACGTGGAAGGATTCGACATCGAGTTCAAAAGGCTGATTTCGAGAATATGAGAACAACTTGCCATTGATGCAATCGATTGGCGAAGAGCAATTCTTTGCATGTATGGCGGAGGCTTTTCGGTACGCTGTTGTCTGCACTAAACATCCCGGTTTCATGGAAGAACGCGAATGGCGCGTTATCTATAGTCCGGCTATCAGGAAATCTGCGGTCATCGTTGAGGACATTGAAACTATTGGAGGAGTTCCCCAAAAGGTGTGCAAATTGCCTCTAAAGGATCAACTTGAGCTTGGATTAGAGGGCTTTGATTTGTCCAAACTTATCGACCGAGTTATTGTGGGGCCATGTCAAAATCCATTTGAAATATACGAAGCACTTGTGGAATTGATGAGTAGCGCCGGAGTTGCCGATGCCAATTCCAAGGTATTCGTGTCAGACATTCCGCTAAGGCAACAGCGTTAAATCTTAGAGTTCAAGCCTTTCGTCGCCGATAGGTCTTTGTTTCAAATCATACGCTACTTCTTGTTCACCGCATCTTCCAGCAGTGAGCGGATATAGCGCTGATAGGGCATGCCAGCGGCTTTGGCTTTTTCTTTCACGCCGTTCAGCAGTGCCTCTGGCAGGCGCATGTTGAGGTTTTTGTCTTTGGTGACGAATTCAAATTTGACAGGCACGAAACGGGACAGGTCATATTCAGACAAGTCCGCATTGTCGATAAAGTCTTCAGCCTCTTGGTCAGTTTTCAGGATGGGCAGCTTTTTGAGCATAGTTCTGAATTTCCTTATTATGCATGTAACGTGCGGTGAATACTCGTATCAAAGTTTGGTCAGCGCGCGAGCGGAATGTGAATCCGAGAAAAATATGCCTGCCACCGGGATTGCGCCCAATGGCGCGAAACCTATCTTCGCTCAATGAGTGCAGATCATCCTCAAATACCGTGAATTCGTTGGCTGCGAACAAGGCTTCTATTTCAGCAAGGCTCACTCCGTGCTTCTGGCATTTGGCCTTGTTATTCTCATCCCAGTCAAAGCCAGTAACGCGGTCAAACATCGCAAACGAGTTTAGATGTTGTATTGACAAATGTCAATACATTTCACTTCCCGCTCATTTTCTTGAATTCCGCCGGATAGCGATTACCCACCACGGTGATTGCTTCTGCCGCAGCGCGCATGGATTGCAATTCATCGGCAGAGAGTTTCACCTCAACAGCCCCAATATTCTCCGCCAGCCGCGAAACTTTGCGGGTGCCGGGGATGGGCGCGATCCATGGTTTTTGGGCGAGCAGCCAAGCAAGGGCGATTTGCGCGGGCGTCACCTTCTTGAGCGCGGCAAACCCAACGACCATATCCACTAAAGCCTGATTGGCAACGCGTGCCTCTGCGACAAAGCGCGGCGAACGATTACGGAAGTCGCCTTCCGCAAATGTGGTTGTGGTATCGACCGCTCCGGTGAGGAAGCCTTTGCCCAGCGGTGCAAACGGCACAAGTCCAATGCCCAACTCCTCAAGCAATGGCAGAATCTCAGCCTCGAGTTCGCGGAACCACAAGGAGTATTCACTTTGTAATGCCGCTACTGGCTGCACCGCATTGGCGCGGCGAATGGTCTGCGCGCTGGCTTCGGAAAGGCCAAAATGCTTCACCTTGCCCTCAGCAATCAATTCTTTCACAGTGCCAGCCACATCTTCATCGGCATTTGCGGGTCAACGCGGTGTTGATAGAGAAGGTCAATTGCATCAACGCGCAATCGTTTGAGCGAGCCCTCAACCACCTCGCGAATGTGTGGGCAGGCTGGCTGTTGAGTTTCATCCATGCAGCCAAGGCCGAGAGCCGAAACTTCCAGTCCTGTCTTGCCAATTTTGCGTTTTTGCATGAACCTTTTAGAACTTGCGCTTCAGCATATCGCCGCCGCTAACACCAGGTGTGGCCGAGCTTAATGAATGCAGCAACTCTTGCAGCAAGGTCAGCTCTGATCCCACCACAGGCGTTTTGCGCGAATTAATGTTGATCACCCGGCCATCTTGCAACCCGTATTGCGCCGTGGATGTGACCTGATCATTCTTGTTGAAGCGCACCGCAATCACCTGTCGGCTGGTTTCAACGGGTGACAAAAAGGCACGTCCTTGCGTGGTGCTGGTGATATAATAATAGCTGTCACCTTGGAAGTTGATCGAAGCCGTGGTGGAAGGCGAACCCAAAATGCCTTCAACTTCAGTTTTGGCCATGCCCTCCTGCACTTGCGCAAAAGCGCCGGCCTTGGGGTAATAACCGCGATGGTTGATCTCTGGCGTGCAAGCCGCCATAAGGCTTGCAACCAAACCAACAACCAACCACTTAGAAGCCTTAGTGCCCCGCTTAACAATCATCATGACCGAATCTTATATCCTAACCAACATTTACAAAACCTTTTGCCCGCAACCTGTCCACGGGGCAAGCCGATGATTTTCAGCAAACTCTTTGCCCGAAAACCAGACGCGGCCCAGCGTCTGTATGGTGCGATTGTGGCAAGCGCACGGCAGGAAAAATTCTATGCTGAAATGGACGTGCCCGACACATTGGATGGCCGCTTTGATATGATCGTGCTTCACGTGTTTCTGGTGATCGACCGCCTCCGCGGCACTTTGAATCCCATGAGCCAAAGTCTCACCGATGTGTTCTTTAGCGATCTTGATCGGTCATTGCGCGAGATGGGGGTTGGTGATTTGTCGGTGGCCAAGAAAATCCGCCCCATGGCCGAAGCCTTTGCTGGCCGTTTGAAGGCCTATACAGCAGCAATAGAGCAGGGCGATCAGACAATGGTTGAGACCCTTCAGCGCAATGTTTATGCAGGTGCGCCAAACCCAAAAGCAAAAACCTTGGCCACCTGGCTCAAAGATGCCAAGGCCATGCTGGCTGCTAATCCAACCGAAACAATATTGAACGGGGCATTGCATCTGCCATGAGCAAAGCCAAATCACCAAAACCTGAATTTTCAAGGCCCTTGATTGTTGACCGGGTGCCGCGCAGGGGCAGCCATGAAGTGTTTGCTGCGGAAATTGCCGAATGCAATGCTTTGGCGGAACGGTTTGATCTGCCCGCCATTCACAGTTTGAAAGCTCATTTGATCGCCACACCTTGGCGCGGCGGCGGCTTGCGCGTGACGGGTGGTTTTGAAGCTGATCTGGAACAGGTTTCCGTGGTCAGCCTTGAGGCGTTTCGCAAGACCCATAAATTTGAAGTTGAGGGTTTTTTCTTGCCACCTAAAGCCACCATAGACGGCGTTGAAGAAGATGCCGACCCAATTGTAAATGGTGAGATAGATCTTGGTGAACTGGTCGCTGAAACATTAGGTTTGGAACTTGACCCGTATCCACGCAAACCAGATGAAGACTTTGCTTTTGACGATGACGAAACGCCCATTGAACAACCCATTGAAGTGAAACCTTCACCCTTCGCGAATTTGACAAATTTGGTTAAAATGCCCAAAAAACCACGTTGAATTTAAATCTTGTCTCTGTCTCACAAGCCTTTATCTTGTGTGCTAGGCCATTGAATCTGCAGAATCGGACAATAAATAAACAAGATGACTGACAATCTAACCCTTGCACTTGATGCCATGGGCGGCGATCTCGGCCCCGAAGTGGTCATCCCCGGTGCAGCTTTGGCGGCTCTGCGCCATCCGGGTTTGCAGTTCATCATGTTTGGTGACGGCACCAAGATCAAATCATATCTTGATCAGCACCCCAAATTGGCCGCCGTTTCGCAAATCCGCCACAGCGATATTTCTGTCGCCATGGATGAAAAACCAAGCCAAGCCCTGCGCCGTGGCCGCAACAAAAGCGGCATGTGGTTGGCCATTGATTCCGTGCATAAGGGCGAAGCCCATGCCGTTGTGTCAGCGGGAAACACCGGCGCACTCATGGCCATGTCGCGCTTTATCCTGCGCACTCTGCCAGGAATTGAACGCCCGGCCATTGCCGCAATCTGGCCTACAACAAGAGGCGAAAGTGTTGTTCTCGACGTTGGCGCAACTGTGGGGGCCGATGCGCGCCAGCTTTTGGAGTTTGCCATCATGGGCGAGGCCATGGCCAGCTGCCTGTTTGGCATTCCGCATCCTTCGGTCGGTTTGCTGAACATTGGCGTTGAAGAAGTCAAAGGCAATGAAGAGGTGAAGGAAGCGGGCCGCCTGTTGCGCGAGCTGAAATTGCCTTTGCAATATGCAGGCTTTGTGGAGGGTGATGACATCGGCAAAGGCAAGGTTGATGTGGTCGTCACTGAAGGTTTCACCGGCAATGTGGCGCTCAAAACCGCAGAAGGCACGGCCAAACAAATTACAACTTTCCTGAAAATGGCACTGTCATCAACCCTCATCAGCAAGCTGGGTGCATTCTTGGCTGGTGGGGCTTTTCATGCTCTGCGTGAAAGACTTGATCCGCGCAAACATAATGGCGGGGTATTTTTGGGGCTCAATGGCGTTGTCGTCAAAAGTCACGGTGGCACCGATGCCTTGGGTTTTGCCACAGCCATTGATGTGGCGGTTGACATGGTGAAAAACGGCTTGGTAACAAGAATCGCGGCCGACGTTGCTGAAGTTAACGCGCTGCTGTCGCAACAACAGGCGCAGGCCGCGGAGTAATGCCAGATATGATAAGAAGTGTGATCAAAGGTGTGGGAACAGCGCTGCCCGCCCGCATCATGACCAATGCCGACATCAGCAAGATTGTTGATACCAGCCATGAATGGATTGTTGAGCGCACGGGAATCCACGCACGCCACATCGCAGGCGAAGGTGAAACCACCCGAAGCCTGGCCGTCAGCGCCAGTCGCAAAGCCCTTGATGATGCAGGCATGACGTCGGCAGATATTGATTTGGTGATTTTGGCCACCTCAACACCCGACAACACGTTTCCTGCCACCGCCACTATGGTGCAGGCTGATTTAGGCATAACGCGCGGTGCAGCCTTTGATTTGCAGGCCGTGTGCTCTGGATTTATATATGCATTGACCACAGCCGATGCTTTGATCAAAGCGGGGCAAGCCAAGGGCGTTTTGGTCATTGGTTCTGAAACCTTTTCCCGCATTCTCGATTGGACTGATCGCACCACCTGCGTGCTGTTTGGTGATGGTGCTGGTGCTTTTGTGCTCGCCGCCGAACCAGGCAAGGGCGACAATAATGACCAAGGCATACTCGCTTCGAAACTGCGCTCTGATGGGCGCTATGGTGACAAGCTTTATGTCGATGGTGGTCCGTCTACTACCAAGACAGTTGGCCACGTTCGCATGGAAGGCCGCGAGGTTTTCAAACACGCCGTCACCAATATCGCGTCGGTTATGGAAGATGTGATTGCAAGCGCAGGCCTGAAACCAACTGACATTGATTGGTTTGTGCCGCACCAGGCCAATCGCCGCATTCTCGAAGGAACGGCCAAAAAACTGGGCATCGATGAAGCACGAATTGTGATGACCCTGGATCGCCATGGCAACACGTCTGCTGCCTCAATCCCCTTGGCATTTGATGCGGCATTGAAGGATGGGCGGATCAAACGCGGCCAATTGGTTTTGATGGAAGCAATGGGTGGTGGATTCACCTGGGGTGCAACCCTCGCGCGCTATTAAGAACTTCTCTTAACCTATTGAGATAATGGAATCTTAGCTTGACGCAGAAACCGACCAGAGCTATGAATCAATCAAATTTCCGGGGGGTTACATGACGGGTAAGACTCTGACACGCGCCGATTTAACCGAAGTGGTTCACCGAGACATTGGTCTGTCGCGAACTGAATCAGCTGATATGGTCAACACGGTTCTCGATTTAGTCGCGGATTCCTTGGTTGAAGGCAATTCTGTGAAACTTTCGTCATTTGGAACCTTCATGGTGCGCAGCAAGCGCGCGCGCATGGGCCGTAACCCCAAGACCGGTGAGGATGTGCCGATCACACCGCGCCGGGTGCTGGTGTTCAGGCCCAGCCAGATTATGAAGAATATTATCAACGGCGAGGAACCCGGCGACATTGATTGACGCGACGAACCGGGGGACGGGAGTTTTGAGTTTGGAAAAATCACCAGATGCGTTTCGCACGATCAGTGAAGCTGCTGAGGAACTAACTGTTCCGCAGCATGTGCTGCGCTTTTGGGAAACACGTTTCACACAAATCAAGCCGATGAAGCGGGCAGGTGGCAGGCGTTATTATCGCCCTGCCGATATTGAATTGCTCAAAGGCATTCACACGCTTCTTTATTCCCAAGGCTATACCATTCGCGGTGTGCAACGCATTCTCAAAGAAGAGGGCGGAGCCTATGTCGTGGGCGTCGGCCGTGGTGAAGTTATGCCGCGCAAAGGTGATGCCGCACGCGAAGGCGCACCTCCGCCCGGCACCGCCAAAGCCGCACCGCGCTTTGGCAAAGCGCCATTGGCCAGGCCCATCGAAGAAGCGCCAAAGATCATTCATAAGCTTTCATCAGCGCAATCTGATGCTTTGAAGGCCGCGCTGAAGGATCTGACAGACGCGCGCAAGATGCTCGATCCGGTTGACCGTTAGTTTCGCCATGCGCCTTCTGCGCATTAGGATCATTCAACCATGACTTTGGCGAAGATGCTGCAACTGGCTCTGGGCAGCGTCGGCTCGCGGCTTGCTGGTGCTGGCATCAGCCTGATCACCCAGCTTATTCTCACCCGAAATTTCCCGGCATCAGATGTTGGCATCATATTTCTTGCCATGTCGATGGCCGCAATCTTCAGCTTGATTGCGTCAGCGGGCTATCCATCGCTTTCACTCACCCAATTGCCGCGTTTTCAAGCGCTGGGATTAACCAGGTTGATCGCCGCTTTCCACGGCGCTTTCCTGCGTGATTTTGCGGCGGTGTCATTTGCCCTCATCGTTATTGTGATCGGCGTGGTGATGTTGGCGCCCATTGATATGGGCCTTCGCACTGCACTTATATTCGGTTGTTTGTCGGCCATGCCTTCGGCCATTTTGCGCTATAATGGCTCGCTGGCCAACACATTGCGGCGTTATACTCTGGCCTTCCTGCCTGATTTCATCTTCCGCCCCGGCCTGTTTTTTCTTTATGTGGCGGGCACATTTCTTTTGGGTTTCCATCTTTCGCTGGTTCACGTGCTCTGGGCGTTTATCGCATCAAACGTGATAGTTGCTGTGGTTCAAGCCATCATCATGCGCCATGATGGTTTGAAGCTTGAACAGTGGTGGCAAGTCAATCCAAGGCTAACTGCAGCATTGCGTGGTCGCGTGCTGGCTTTATCAATCGTAGCCACAGTGACCACTTTGTTTTCTGATGTCGTTACTTTGATCGGCGGCTTCATGTTGCCCCATGAACAGGTGGCTTTGCTGGGCCTCACTATCAGGCTCGCCAGCCTTGCGGGTTTCATCATCCAGTCGTCGCAGCAATTTGTGCTGAGTGACCTCACCCACGCACTCACCATCCACGACACAAAAACCGCAAATACAATTCTCTACCGGATGAATGTGATGACCATCGGCACAGTTGTCGCCTCACTCATCGCTGCTGTGTTGTTAGGGCGCTATTTCTTGAGTTTCTTTGGCCCTGTCTATGCCGAAGGCCATTGGCTTTTGGTGCTGTTTATCGTCGGCCAAGCGGTGCGCGCCATCAGCGGCATGAACCAGCATATGCTGTCGATTGGTGGCCACCAAGTTCGCTCGGCCATGGCGTGTTTGTTTGGTGTGTTGGTTCTGGTGCTGAGCTGGATCCTGTTTCAAAGCTGGTTCGGCGTTCTGGGGGTTGGTTGTGCTGTGATTGCTGCTGAATTGGCCTGGGCCCTCATGGTCGGCTCCCAGGCACAACAACTCACCGGCCGCCGTGGCGACATGTTTTGGCTGCTGCGGCACAAATCTTCTTAGCCCAGCTTTAGAGTTGGACTTTATTGCCGGGAATGCTAGATCACCAAAACAGCGTGTTCCGACCAAGTTGCAGACTTGGTCGATAAGAACTCGCTCTTGAATAAAGTCGGAGCGTAGCGCAGCCCGGTAGCGCACTAGTCTGGGGGACTAGGGGTCGCAGGTTCGAATCCTGTCGCTCCGACCATTGTTCAAAACATAAAACTAGCTTAAAGCCCCACCCATCATGACAGTAAAAGATTCAAACGGCACCGAACTCAAAGATGGCGACAATGTCACCCTCATCAAAGACCTTAAAGTCA
>JAYVXY010000110.1:0-6493 GCA_043784785.1 Aestuariivirga sp.
CTTTAACGCTCAAGGCCGTTTTACCAGCACAATCGCTTACGACGAAAGTTTGCAAGGCCGCGAAACAAAACTCAAAAACTTAATCACAAACAATTAAAGGAAAAATCATGACCAATATTTTGAAAGCCGCTTCGATCAGCCTGTTCATTGCAACAGCGTTTTCAAGCGTGGCCAATGCCCACGCTCATCTCAGCATGGCAACTCCAGCGGCAGATAGCATCGTTGCCACGGCACCGACAGAACTCGACCTTAAATTCTCGGAAGACGTGAACCTGAAATTCTCCGGTGTGAAAGTCATGGGGCCAAACAATGCCGTAGTGGCAATAGGAGCCGCTTCACTCACCGACAGTGATACAACTCTGATCGTTCCAATCACCGATAAGCTGGCCGCAGGCACTTATGTGGTTGACTGGCATAATCTGTCGAAGGATGGTCACAAAAGCCACGGCACCTATAAGTTCACGGTAAAGCCCTGATGACGCCTGAGAATGCCCTAGCCCTCTGCCACTTCCTGCAAGACTTTGCAGCGATGATGCTGTGGGGCGGTCTGGGCTATCTCGAAGCGCTAAGACCGTCACCTTTGGCCAATGCGTTGGGTGACAAACTAAACCTTCCAATCATGGTGGCGGTCGCTCTTGCAGCTATCGCCACCTTGATCCTGTTACCAGTAGAAGCGGCCAATCTGGGCGATGGCTGGGCTGATGTTGTCAATCCATCCATCCTCAAAAGCTTGCTGATTGAAACCAATATTGGACCCATTTGCGGGCTGCAAGCCTTGGCTGTCGCGGCTTTGATCGCAACCCTTCTGCGCAAAAGTAAAAGCCAATTTTTTCGGACGGTGATCAGCGCCGGATTGCTCCTCGGGGTCCACGCCTTGGAAGGTCACAGTGTTATGCGTGACGGCTTGGCGGGGTATGCCTTGCAATTATCCTATCTGGTTCATGTTTTGAGTGCTGGCGCATGGCTTGGTGCTTTGCTGGCGCTTGTGCTGATCCTCTGGCAGTCAAGAAACGAGCCGCTAAAAACTGAACCCATGTTTGCGCTGCGACGATTTTCGAGACTCGGCCAAATCATTGTCGCTTTGATTTTGCTGACGGGGATTGCCAATACAAGCTTGATCTCAGGACAATGGCCGACCCAATGGTCTCAACCTTACCAGTTTCTATTTTCTCTCAAGTTGTTATTGGTGGCGACGATGATCGGCATTGCGATATTCAATCACTATGTTCTGCTGCCGCAGATGAAATCTGCAAAGGCCTTTACAATCCTTCCACTGTTTTGGGCGACTTTCATTGAACTCTGTTGTGGGATTGCTGTACTCGGCCTTGTTGGTGTTTTCAGTATGCTCGATCCAATTTGACCAGCGTGGAATGCTGATTGACCCTCAACGGTGATTACGACTTCTGATATCAATTGGGCGTGCTATGGTTTCCATTTCTACAGCAAGGCAAATCCATTTGGATTTGATTGATAAATAGAATAGCCAGATCATGTAAATCTGTTGCATATCAAAGCATACGGATTCGAGACCCTTTTTGTGCATCAGCTTTTTTTCGTGGAGTTTATGGATTGACGATCACGCCCTCTAACCTTCGTGGCATTGGCTTCATGTTGGCAGGTGCTGGCACCTTTGTTTTGAATGACAGTTTCATGAAATTGGCGCTGGCTGATTTGCCGCCTTATGAAGTTTTGGTGATGCGTGGGATTTCGGGAATTATATGTGCCTTGGTGTTGCTGGCCGTGATGGGTGATCTTGGCAAACTGGCGATGGGGTTTCAGCGTTTCGTATTCTTGCGGGGCCTGTTGGAAGTTGGTGCCATTCTCACTTATATTTTGGCGCTGGCCCATGCTTCCATCGGCGACGTTACGGCGATTTTTCAAATCACGCCGCTCATCGTTATATTGGGCATGATTTTGGTGCACCGTGAACAAGCCAATCTGTGGCGTGTGGGCTTGGTCGCATTAGGTTTTGCCGGGGCACTGCTGGTGGCGCAGCCAGGCTTTGGCAATTCATCGCCATTTGTGATGTTTGCCTTTGCCACGGCTTTTTTTGCAGCGACACGCGATCTGGTGGGGCGGCAGGTTTCGTCAGCCATTCCGGCCTTGGTAGCAACGCTGATCACCATTGTGATGGTGGTGGCGGGGGCTGGCATTGTCGGGGCGTTTGCTGAAAGCTGGGTGGTGCCGAACAATCATCACATCATGCTGATGGCGGGGGCTGGCTTGTTCATGATGCTGGGCCATATGTTCACATTTCTGGCTTATCGCAACGCCTCAGCCCAAGCGGTTGCCCCTTTCTATTACGCCTTCATGATCTGGGCGGTGGTATTGGGGTTTGTGATCTTCCACGACATTCCCAACAGCTATTCCATCGCTGGCATGTTGCTTATTCTGGCCAGCGGTTTGGGCATTATCTATCTGGAACGCAAAACCTCACGCACTGCCGATTAATATGCCGGTCAAGAACACAAGAAAGCCGCCCACAGCAATTTGCAGCGCGGCTTTGAGGAATGGCGTGTCCATATATTTATAGCGGATCCACGAGATCACGCCCAACTCGACCAGCACCACCATAACCGCCAACACGAGTGCCGTATGAAATTGTGGAATGAGAAATGGCAGCGTATGACCAATGCCACCAACGGCGGTCATGATGCCTGATGCAAGGCCACGGATCAGTGGGCGGCCACGGCCTGAAAGCTTGCCATCATCGGATAGGCCTTCAGCCAGCCCCATCGAAATGCCAGCCCCCACCGAGGCAGCGCAACCAACCAGAAATGTCTGCCACGTATTGCCTGTTGCAAAGGCAGCGGCAAAGATTGGCGCCAGTGTTGAAACCGAACCGTCCATCAATCCAACGAGACCAGGTTGGACAACTTCAAGCAGGAACAAGCGGCGCTCGGTTTCGCCTTCGTCGATCTTGGCGTCAGCCGTCACATGTTCAAGGCCCAATTTTGAAGCCAATGACTCATGGCCCTTTTCGGCGGCGGCCAATTCGCTCAACAGTTTTTTCACTTGTGGATCGGCTGAGCTGGCGGCAGCTTGGGTATAAAAGCGATAGTTCTCCAGCTCAACCAACTCAGCGCGTTTGCGCATGGCATCAATGCCACCTTTATTGAGTGTCCAGGCGGGCGCGTGCTTCACAAAGCCGTTCACATCGGCGCGGCGGATCAACGGAATGAAATCGCCAAATTTCTTTTGGTATAAATCAGTGAGCCAGCGGCGGTGTTGATGCTCTTCCTCAGCCATCTCCACAAACACTTTGGCCGAGGCCGGATAATCGCCCATCAAGGCATGGGCAAAGCCTGCATAAGCCCGGGCATCATCATCTTCTGATGAAATGGCAAGGGCGATAATTTCTTGTTCGGTGAGATCGGAGAAGGTTTTCATGCGTCAGTTATTAGAACAGTTCTAAACTGGTGTGAACCCCCTAAACCGTCATTCCGGCGAAAGCCGGAATCTAGGGCCACGAGTGCAACTCTTAAAATATGAGTTTGTTAGAAAGTCTGGATCCCGACTTTCGTCGGGACGGCGTCGATAGGAAACCTCAATTCTCATCCATCTTCAGTGCGGCAATAAAGGCTTCTTGCGGAATCTCGACCTTGCCGAATTGGCGCATTTTCTTTTTGCCTTCCTTCTGTTTATCCAGAAGTTTGCGTTTGCGCGAAATGTCGCCGCCGTAACATTTGGCAGTCACGTCTTTGCGCATCGCTGACAAGGTTTCGCGGGCCACAACCTTGCCACCAATCGAAGCTTGAATCGGAATTTTAAACATGTGGCGCGGGATTAAGTCTTTTAACTTTTCGCACATCACACGTCCGCGCTGCTCGGCTCTCGTGCGGTGAACCACCATCGAGAGTGCATCAACCGGTTCTTCGTTCACAAGAATGGAAAGCTTGACCAGATCAGCCGCCGCATAATCCGTCATCTTATAGTCAAACGAGGCATAGCCTTTGGAAACCGACTTCAAACGATCATAAAAATCGAACACCACTTCATTGAGCGGCAATTCATAAACCACCATGGCGCGCAAACCGGCATAGGTCAGTTGCTTCTGGCGGCCGCGACGATCTTCACACAACTTCAAAATCGAACCGAGATATTCGTCAGGCACCAAAATAGTGGCTTCAATCCAAGGTTCTTCCATCGTCAAAATCATTGACACATCCGGCATATCAGCGGGGTTGTGCATATCAACATGAGTGCCGTCGCGCATATTTACTTTATAAATAACCGAAGGCGCCGTGGTGATGATATCCACATTAAATTCGCGCTCAATGCGTTCACGGGTAATTTCCAAATGTAGTAAGCCTAAGAACCCGCAACGGAAACCAAAGCCCAGGGCAGCTGATGTTTCCATTTCAAATGAGAATGACGCATCATTCAAACGAAGGCGCCCCATCGCCTCACGCAAATCTTCAAACTTCGCAGGGTCAACCGGAAAGAACCCGGCAAACACCACGGATTGCGCTTCTTTAAAGTCCGGCAAGGCTTCGGCCGTTGGGTTGCGTTCATCGGTAATGGTATCACCCACCCGCGTGTCGGCCACTTCTTTAATGGCCCCGGTAAAGAAACCAATTTCGCCCGGGCCCAAGCTGGCCACAATTTCTTTTTTAGGGCGCGAAACGCCAACGCGCTCGATTTGATATGAACCGCCGGTTCCCATCATTTTAACGCGCATGCCCTTCTTAACTTCGCCGTCGATAACCCGCAGCAAAACCACCACGCCCAAATACGTGTCATACCAGCTATCGACCAGCAGTGCCTTCAATGGCTTGTTGCGGTCGCCCTTGGGTGCCGGCAGGCGCGTGACGATAGCTTCCAAGACATCAGGAACGCCAAGGCCGGTCTTGGCTGAAATCATCACCGCTTGCGAAGCATCAATGCCGATCACGTCTTCAATCTGCTGCCTGATGCGCTCAGGCTCTGCCGCTGGCAAATCCACCTTGTTGAGCACGGGGATAATTTCGTGATTGTTGTTGATGGCCTGATACACATTGGCCAGGGTTTGCGCTTCAACACCTTGAGATGCGTCCACCACCAGCAGCGAGCCTTCGCAGGCCGCCAGCGAGCGCGACACTTCATAAGCAAAATCCACATGGCCCGGCGTGTCGATCAAATTCAGCACATAGTCCTTGCCGTCCTTGGCCTTATAATCAAGGCGGACAGTGTTGGCCTTAATCGTAATGCCACGTTCACGCTCCAAATCCATGGAGTCGAGAATCTGGTCAACCATCTCACGATCAGAGACCGCACCACAAAGCTGGATCAACCGATCAGCGAGGGTTGATTTGCCATGATCAATATGGGCGATAATGGAGAAATTGCGGATTTGGGAGGGTTCAGTCGTCATTTGGGGCGGTGTTTGGCATTGGGAGGTGATTGCGTCAAGCATTTGTCCTCTAACGCAAAGCGGGAGAGGAAAGGGACCCATTGCGAAGCAATGGGATAGGTGAGGGGCAGTACCCGCAGAAAAAGGCCCTCAACTATCCCATCTCACTTCGTTCGATAGGCCGCTTTCTTCCCCCGCAAGCGGTAGAAGACGCTAACGCAGCTTTTTGAGGTGCGCCAACTGCCCCATCGTCGAACTATCCAACCCCTCAACCCCAGCCTTCCCCTCAACAACCGGCTGCAAGCCCGTGGCCAGTTCTTTGCCCAGTTCCACGCCCCATTGGTCGAAGCTGTTGATGCCCCAGATCACGCCTTCGACAAACACGCGGTGTTCATAAAGTGCTATGAGGCGGCCCAGGGTGAAAGGATCAAGTTTTTTATAGGCGAGCGTGAGAGACGGCCGATTGCCGGTGAACACTTTATGGGGGGCCAAGGCTTTGGCTTCGGTCTTGGATTTGCCGCTGGCCAGCAATTGCGCTTCCGCCTCACGCAGGGTGCGGCCCTTCATCAAGGCTTGGGATTGCGCCAGGCAATTTGAGACCAGCAATGTGTGGTGAATCTCCATGCCCTGCTCATGCGGCTCAGCCGCAATCAAGAACTCCACTGGAATCACATCAGTGCCCTGATGCAGCAATTGGAAAAAGGCGTGTTGGCCATTGGTGCCGGGTTCGCCCCATACGATGGGGCCGGATGAGGTTTTCAAGCGTGTGCCATCCTTACCCACGCGCTTGCCGTTGGATTCCATATCGAGCTGTTGCAGATAAGCGGGAAAGCGTGACAGGCGTTGATCATAAGGAATAATCGCGCGGCTTGGTGCCCCACAAATATTCCGGTGCCACACGCCGAGCAAGCCCATCAACATGGGCAGATTTTCGGTTGGCTTGGCCGAAACAAAATGCTGGTCCATGGCGTGGCCGCCGCGCAGGAACTGCATGAAATGATGCGGGCCAATCGCCAGCATGACGGGCAGGCCAATCGCCGACCAGATCGAATAGCGCCCGCCCACCCAATCCCAAAACCCAAAGATGCGATTTTCAGCAATGCCAAAGGCCTTCACCTTATCAATGGCGGTTGAAACGGCTGCGAAGTGACTGCCCACCGC
>JAYVXY010000111.1:0-6443 GCA_043784785.1 Aestuariivirga sp.
CCATAACCAAACTTCTGATGGAACACGCGGTCGCCTGTTACATAGTCGGATGGTTTGGCGAAGCTGGCTGTGAGTTCGCCTTCGATGAAGCGTGGGGTGTGGCGCGTTGCTTCGCCGCTGTCTTTGCGGGCTTGGGCGCGTTTCCAGCCGGGGGTGGAGTAACTTCCTTGGCCGAAGGTGGTGGCTTGGTCGAAACGGCTGTTGCCGAAGGCGCCCAAATCATGCCCACCATAGGAGTTGCTCATCGCGGCCACTTCGACGTGTTTTTCGGGCAGCTCATCAATGAAGCGGCTGGGCAAGCCGGTTTGCCAGAGGCCGTGGGTCTGGCGGTTTTGGGCAAAGGTGATGGTGGCGCGTTGTTTAGCCCTTGTGATGCCGACATAGGCCAAGCGCCGCTCCTCTTCCAAGCCGCTTCTGCCCTTTTCATCGAGCGAGCGTTTTGATGGAAACAGGCCTTCCTCCCATCCGGGCAGAAACACGGTTTGAAATTCCAGGCCCTTGGCGGAATGCAGTGTCATGATGTTCACGCGGTCTTCGTCGTTGCCCAAGTCCCGATCCATCACCAAGGCCACATGTTCGAGAAATCCGTTGAGGTTTTCAAACTCGCTCATCGAACGCACAAGTTCCTTGAGGTTGTCGAGGCGGCCTTCAGCTTCGGGGCTTTTATCGAGTTGCCACATTTCGGTGTAGCCTGACTCGTCCAGCACGATTTCGGCCAGTTCATGATGGGGAATGGCATCGACCTGCTTGCGCCAGCGAGCGAAGTTTTCAATGAGCAGGCGGAGCGCGGTGCGGGCTTTATTTGGCAACTCATCGGTGAGCAACATTTCCTGCGCTGCTACATAAAGCGATGAATGGCGGGCCCTGGCGGTTTGATACATTTTTTTGACCGAGCTATCGCCGATGCCGCGTTTTGGCGTGTTGATGATACGCTCAAAGGCCAGATCATTATCGGGGGAGGAGACGATTTTTAAGTAGGCCATGGCATCGCGAATTTCGGCGCGCTCATAAAAGCGCGGGCCGCCGATCACCCGGTAAGGAATGCCCGCCATGATGAAGCGATCTTCAAAGCTGCGCATTTGCGCGGAGGTGCGCACCAGGATGGCGATTTCATTGAGCAGGTGTTTTTGGCGGTGGTGGGCTTCTATGTCATCACCGATGGTGCGGGCTTCTTCCACACTATCCCAATGGCCGCGCACAATGACAGGCGTGGTTTCGGTCTTATCGGTGTGCAGGGTTTTGCCGAGGCGCGATTCATTTTTGGCGATGAGGCCGGAGGCCGCACCCAGAATATCGGGTGTGGAGCGATAGTTGCGCTCCAACCTGATCACACCAGCGCCCGGAAAATCTTTTTCAAAACGCAGGATGTTATCGACCTCAGCGCCGCGCCAGCCATAGATCGATTGGTCATCATCGCCCACGCAGCAGATATTCTTGTGGCCTTGGGCCAAGAGACGCAGCCAGAGATATTGGGCGACGTTGGTATCCTGATATTCATCAACCAGCATATATTTGAATTTGGTTTGATAGGATTTCAGCACATCAGGATGGTTTTGGAAGATGCGCAGCACTTCGAGCAGCAGATCGCCAAAATCAGCCGCGTTGACGGTTTTGAGGCGAGCCTGATAATCGGCATAAAGTTTTGCGCCTTGGCCATTGGCGAAGGCATAGGCCTCGCCTTGCGGAACCTTATCGGGGGTGAGGCCGCGATTTTTCCAACCATCAATGATGTTGGCGAGTTGCCGTGCGGGCCAGCGCTTTTCGTCAATGCCTTCGGCAGCCAAAAGTTGCTTGAGCAGCCGCACTTGATCATCATCATCGAGAATTGAAAAGCCGGATTTGAGGCCTGCCAGTTCAGCATGATTGCGCAGGATTTTAACCCCGATGGCGTGGAAGGTGCCAAGCCATGTCATGCCCTCGACCACGCCGCCGATCAAATGGCCGATGCGCTCTTTCATTTCGCGCGCCGCCTTGTTGGTGAAGGTGACGGCGAGGATTTGATTGGGCCAGGCTTTGCCGGTGGTGAGGATGTGAGATAGCCTTGTAGTGAGCACGCGGGTTTTGCCAGTGCCTGCACCTGCCAGCACCAGCAACGGCCCATCAATGCGCAGCACGGCTTCGCGCTGTTCAGGGTTCAGGCCTTTGAGATAGGCGGGTTCGCCCCCCTGCATGGCGCGCGCGGCAATGCCGCCCGCCTGGGGCACAGGCGGAGCGGCAGCAGTTTCATTTGCAGGGTTGATTGGGGCTTGGCTCATCAGGGATCATGATTCTCTTGATCCCCTATATAGCAACTCAGAACTCAAATATCAGGCGCAGCGCAACAATTGTTGATAGCTGGGATTGGCGATCTGATGCTTCACTTCCTCTTGGATCTTGCGCCAAGTGGCAGCCGTTTCAGTATCGCCTGAGCGTTCGCAGAGTAAAGCGTGCCGAGCTGCTTCGCCAAGAGCTTGTTTGCCATGGGCGAAAACCAAGGCTTCGGCGAAATGTGCGTAACCATTGCTGACCATTTTAAACTCCCTTCTGATTCCTTGTTGGGAACCTTTCTGAAGCTGGAATGCGCCCATAGTTTTACGGGAGTGTGACGATTATGGGGCGGGGGTTAGATCAGTTCTACTCTGGCGTGGGCTTTGATGGAGGCGGCCAGCTTTTGATCACGGGTTAAGAAGGGCATTCGCAAGTATTCTGCCAGCACAACATAGGAAGCGTCGTAAGACGTGAAGTTGTCTCGGAGATCCCAAATTCGTTCAACAAAATTGCTGATCGACTTGATGTTTATGGGATAAGCTTGCAAATCTTGTATCGCAACGCGCGCATGATCTTGACTCAGTCGGTTCAGTCGCACTAGTCGCCTCATGCCACTCGAAACCTCGAGATAGATGACTTCTGGCGCAAAAAGTTCGCCTTCATTTTGTAGTCGGTTCAGAAAATCCCGATCTTCTGAGCCCTGAAGCAGGACATGCAATACCACAGACGCATCGACAACGATCATCCCCGTCTGTCACGTTCTTCGCGGATAATTTCTTCTGCACTTGGGCTGAGATGAACGGGTTCTCTTGTTCTAAGCAATGCATAGAACTCAGGAAGACTAAGCTTCTTTTCTGAAATTTGGGTCAGCTCTTGACGGACAAATTCCGACAAAGACAAACCCTTCGCGTTTGCCTTCTCTACGAGGCGGCTGTGCGCTGTCTCGTCAAAATCTCTTACGTGAATCTGCTTATTCATGCATGCATTGTGCATGCAGTTGGACAAAAAGTCAAATCACGCTTTCCTTATAATACCAATCTTATGGCCCACTTGGGGTGGCAGGGTAAGGGCCTTATGGGCATTTAGCATCGCATCGATCTTGGCTTGAATGGCGGGTGGGAAGGGGGCGGTCTTTTTGTCATTCATGTCAACATGGCTGATGATGACTTCAAGGACGCAAGACAGGAAATTATCGGCATTGTGATACATTTGCTGCACATAATGCACGCGCTTGTGATCGGCATCGATGATCTGGTTTTCAATACGAATGATATCATCGGCGTGGATTTCGTGAACATAAGTGGTGTGGGTTTCCAGCGTGAAGAACGAGCAGTTGGTTTGCCGCACATAATCCGGGCCTAAGCCAAACCCCCAGAATAAATCTTCGGCGGCTTTGTCAAACATCACGGCATAATAGGCCATGTTGAGATGGCCATTATAATCGGTCCATTGGTCTTCAACTGTTTGAAGCTGGCCGATAAAGGGTTGGGGCATGGACGTTTCCTTTGTCTGTGATAGGTTTGAACCATGAATAACGTAGATCAAGCGATTTTGGAAATACGCCAGATTTTGGGCGAGCGGTTATCCACAGCGCCAGCAGTGCGCGAGCATCATGGCAAGGATCAAACCTGGAATCCGGGCTTGCCGCCGGACGCTGTGGCTTTTGCGCAAAGCACTGAAGAAGTTCAGTCTGTTGTGCAGATTTGCGCGCGTTTGCGGGTGCCGGTCATTCCGTTTGGAACGGGCACTTCTCTCGAGGGGCATTTTACGGCACCTCATGGTGGAATATGCATTGATGTCAGTGGGATGAATCAGATTCTGGAAGTGAATGCTGAGGATTTGGATTGCCGGGTTCAGGCGGGTGTAACGCGCAAGCAACTCAACACCTATTTGCGCGATAGGGGCCTATTTTTTCCGATTGATCCGGGTGCTGACGCCAGCTTGGGCGGCATGACCGCCACACGCGCTTCGGGCACCAATGCCGTGCGTTATGGAACGATGCGCGAGAATGTGATGGGGGTGACGGCGGTGATGGCCGATGGCCAAATCGTGCGCATGGGCACAAGGGCGCGAAAATCATCGGCTGGCTATGATTTGACGCGGTTGATGGTGGGTTCGGAAGGAACACTTGGTGTGATCACCGAGGTGGGCCTGAAGCTTTATGGGATTCCGGAATCGATTGCTGCTGGTGTATGCGCGTTTGCGAGCGTGGAGGCCTGTTGCGACACCACTATTCAGACAATTCAGTTGGGCATTCCGATTGCGCGGATTGAATTGGTGGATGCTGAGCACATTAAAGCGATTAATGCTTATTCGAAACTATCACTGGCGGTTTCACCCACTTTATTTGTTGAATTTCACGGCACAGCGGCAGGAGTCCGCGAACAATCCGAGATGTTTGCGGAGATTGCGGCTGAACATGGCGGCGGTAGATTTGAATGGGCCACGCAAGAAGAAGATCGCACCAAGCTTTGGCAGGCGCGGCATGATGCGTTTTGGGCCACGAAATCATTAAAGCCGGGCAAGGAAGAATCGATTGCCACTGATGTTTGCGTTCCAATCTCGCGGCTGGCCGAATGTGTGACGCAGACGCAACGCGACCTGGAAGAAAATGATATCTATGGCCCGATCATTGGCCATGTTGGAGATGGCAATTTTCATGTGGTGTTGTTTTGTGATCGCAGTGACGAGGCGGAAGTCAAACGCGTCAAGGGGGTTTATGAACGCTTGATCAATCGGGCGCTAGCCATGGGAGGCACTTGCACCGGAGAGCATGGCATTGGCAGTGGAAAACGCGAATATCTGGCCCGCGAGCATGGCAATGGCCTGGATGTGATGCGGGCGATCAAGACGGCGCTTGACCCTCTGAATATCATGAATCCGGGGAAGAATGCTGGCGCTTGATGAACATTTTTCGAACTTGTCGCAATGACTTGCGACTCTTGGGTCTTAGCTTATTCTGGCGCCCATGAGCATCTGGAAATCGCCCATATTTTATCTCGGCATATTGCTTGTGCTGGCGGTTGTGGGCGCATTGGCTGCACCATTCGTGATCAATTGGAACAGTTACCGCGATAATCTTGAAGCTTGGGGGCATGATTTCACCGGGCGCGATGTTGCGATCAATGGGCCGATATCGGTTCGTTTGTTTCCGTGGCCGCAGCTGGTTGCTGACGATGTGAGCATTGCTAACCCGCAAGGTTTCGCCGAGCAAGCGATGCTGAATGCCAAGCGCATCAATGTGCAATTGGCGTTGGCGGGGTTATTCAGTGGTGAGGTGCGGGTGGAAGCCATTGATTTGGAACAGCCTGCCTTGTTCATCACGCGCAATGCAGAAAGCAAGGGCAACTGGGCTTTTCAATTTGGTAAATCGCGGTTGCTTGAAAAAGTGAAACTCGAGCAGATCAAATTGATCGATGGCACGCTGACATTGAATGACGAGGGGCGGAATTTTCAAACAATTGTCAGCCATCTGAGTGCGGTTCTTTCGGCATCAACTCTCGAGGGACCTTGGCGCATGCGCGGAACGGCACAGAATAATGGTGTGCCGCTTGATCTTACTTTCAGCACCTCTGCCTGGAAACCGGATGAGCCGTTTAAGTTTGGTTTTAAAATTGCACCGACCGATGGCACATTGCCGGCTTTTGTTTTCGACGGTGTGCAGCATGATGACCAACTGCAAGGCAAGATCGGGCTTCAACCCGTTGTTACGGAAGATGGCCGACAAAGCCTGGATAGCAGTTTCAAACCGCTCGAAATGCAGGCTGATCTGACCGCCAGTTTTGACAATGTGAAGCTCAACAAGATTCACATCGTTCCGGTCGATAGCAAAGACAGCGGCACCTTGATTGAAGGTTCAGCCAATGTGGCTTTGAAACAAGGCATTCAGGCGAGTGTGACCTTATCATCGCCGCGTATTGATCTTGATAGTTTGGCGGGCGGGCAATCATTGCGCGTGTGGCGGGCAGGCGGGGTGATGGCATTGCTCAACCGCGTGATTGCGGAGTTTCCCGAGAAGCTTGATCTTTCTGCGGTGTTGGATGTTGCTTCACTTTCTGCTGCGGGCGAAACGCTGGAGAATGTGAATCTTAAAACGTCAGCACAACAGGGGGCCGTGCGCGTTCAAAACTTTTCAGCAAATTTGCCGGGCCGCAGCGCCATGAAATTTGATGGCATTGCTTTTCCGGGGGCTGATG
>JAYVXY010000112.1:0-6349 GCA_043784785.1 Aestuariivirga sp.
AATGGCGCGCCCGAAAGGATTCGAACCTCTGACCCCTAGATTCGTAGTCTAGTGCTCTGATCCAGCTGAGCTACGGGCGCGCAATGCTTGAACGTGCAAGGCACGAAAGCGGGGCCTGATTAGTACGCATCTGCGCCGAACGCAAGGGCAGAAGTTTTAAACCGGTAAAGTCTTAACATCGCGTGGTTTTGAGAGTCCGTTGCGATCTGGAATCACGATTTCAATAACCGTACCTCGTTCGTCAGAACGTGTAACAGATATTGTTCCGCCATGCGCTTGAATGAGTTCGGCTGAAATGGCCAAGCCTAGACCTGTGCCACCTGCGCGCGCGGCGGTTTGGAAGGCCTCAAACATTCGCGCGCGCACCACAGGCGGAATGCCGGGGCCTGTATCGGCAACATTGATCGTGGTCAGATGCCCGTTGCGCTGGGCCGAAATAAGAATCGCATCATCAACGGCCTTGCGGGTGTCGATGGCCTGAACGGCATTACGCGCAAGATTGTTCAGTATCCGGATCAGCTGTTCGCGATCAGCATCGATATTGATGGCTTTTGCCACCTCATTTTTCAAAACCACATCAGCACGAGCTTGCAAACGCGCCGATTCAAAAACCTCTTCAACAAGATCATGCAGGCTCAGCCACTCTCGGCGCGGCGGCAATTCCTGCGCACGGCCATAAGTGATGGTTTGATTGAGAAAGGAAATTGCCCGGTCAAGTGAGGAGATGAGCTTGGGAGCAAAGCGCTGCACCGTAGGGTCTTTCACCTCGCCCAGGCGATCTGAAATTAATTGTGCCGAGGTGAGCATGTTGCGCAAATCATGGCTGACTTTGCTCACCGCCAAACCAAGTGCAGCCAGATGGGTTTTCTGCTGTAACATGCTTTGCAGCTGGGTTTGCATGGATTGCAGCTCACGCTCAGCAATGCCGATTTCATCGCTTCGCGGTTTGGGTTGGATCACTCTGGTGCGATCTTCTGGCATATCGGCAAAGGCCATCATATTGGCCGATAGGCGTTGCATCGGCTTTACCAAAACCCGGTTGAGGGCCGCAAAAATCAAACCCGCAACGATGAGTGACAGAACCACAGAAAGAACCAGAATACGAAGCCCGAAAGCCAGCATCGCATCACGCATGGGCCATTCATGCAAGGCCAGCTCAATATAGTCGCCCGACATGGCGGGTGGTTTATCAATCACGCCGATCAAGCGATCATGGGTCAGAAACATCACCGAAAAGGCTTCCAAGATTGTTGGAAAATAATTGCCGGAACGCAAATCAAACGTTTCATCCACCATGGTGTCGGTCATGTTGCGCAAAACCAGTTTGCGCTTGTCGCCGCGACTGAGCGACACAGCTTCAACGCCCGCCCCCTTTAGGATTGTACTGCGCAATTCATCATCGACAATTTGGCCAGGTGCTGCTTCGGCCGCCAATGCCGCAATTTCGGCCTGTGCCACATGCGTCTTGAGCCATTGAATCCGAAAATTGGCGATGGATGGCAGAAAAATCAACACCTCTCCCAACATCACAAATATGATGGTGAGGGCCAGCACCTTGCCCGAAAGCCCGGTGAGCAGGCTAAGCCATTTTGGCAAAGATCTTTTATTCATGAAGATGTTTTAGCCCAGCAACTTAAGAATGCCTAGCATGCGCCGCAAAAGTGGTTTTTGTGCCAAGCCTGCATAATTGGTGATGGCGGCACGTTTGCCAACTTCGCCAAGCGTAGGGTATGGCAAAACCACATTGGCAAATGCCGATATTTTCAAGCCTTGGGTTATGGCCAAAACCCATGGTGCTATCAATTCACCAGCTTGCACGCCGACAAGACTTGCCCCCAATATGCGTCCCCTTTTGCCGATAATGACTTTGATCAACCCTTTGGTTTTACCTTCGGCTTGGGCGCGATCATTTTCAGCGAAATTCCAGCGCAGCACTTTAATTGCAGCACCATGCAGCTTGCGCGCTTCAATTTCGTTAAGACCAACATGAGCGAGTTCCGGATCGGTATAAGTCACCCAGGGGATAATGTCGGTGCGATTTTTGACCGGAAGCCGGAACAACGCATTGCGAATAATAAGGCCCGCATGATAGCCTGCAACATGGGTAAACTGCAGGCCGCCCACCACATCGCCTGCGGCATAGACAAGGCGGTTTGTGGTGCGCAAACCCTGATCCACAGTGATCCCACGTTTGCTATAGGCAATGTCTGCGGCTTCCAAGTTCAGACCCTCGATGTTGGGAACACGCCCCGCAGCAACCAGCAGATGCGATCCCTTGATGATCGTGCCATCTTTCAGAATCACATCGATGCCAGTTTTGGATTTTTTGATTTCACCGATGCTGGTTTGCACGCGAATATCAACACCTTCGTTTCTCAACGATTCGAGAACGACAGCCGTAAGTTCTGGATCGTCTTTTGCCAATGGCTGTATTGCTTCCAGAACTGTAACCTCTGATCCAAGCCGAATATGCGCCTGCGCCATTTCCAGACCAATTGGCCCGCCCCCGATGATGATGAGATGTCTGGGCTTCCGGCGATTTTTAAAAATGGTTTCATTGGTGAGATAGGGCACAGCTTCAAGGCCTTTGATCGGTGGCACTGCCGCGCGTGATCCGGTCGCAATAATAAATTTCCGTGCCGTATAGGCTTGGCCATCTGCCTCAAGCGTATGCGGATTGGTAAATTTGGCAGTGGCCCTGACCACGGTCACACCCAGTTTTTCAAATCTTTCTTGGCTGTCCAGGGGGGCTATTTTTGAGATGACACTTTGCACATAGGCCATAGCCTCCGCATAATTGATTTTGGGTTCAACAGGAGCCACCCCAAACGGGGCGGAACTGCGTTGCGCATGAGCGGATTTTGCTGCCGCAAGGAGAGCTTTTGAAGGTATGCAGCCATAATTCAGGCAATCGCCCCCCATCTCGCCTTTTTCAAACAGAATAACTTTTTCGCCAAATTGCGCAGCGGCCGCAGCAACCGACAAGCCCGCCGAGCCTGCACCAATCACGGCCAAATCAAATTTCATGCCATTGGCTTCCATTTTTTAAAGATTATAGGGATCAGCGATACTGTCCCCAGCGCTGCGAAAGCAAACAACAATTGTGGTGTGATCAGCGAGGCTGTTGAAATTTCAAATGGGCAATTGGCCAGGCCTTTTTTTGCCACACACATATCATGCGCCACCGTCTGCGCGTCAATAACACTGCCCAAGCCACGACCCAACCAGGCAAAAGCGTAGGAGCCTGGAATAATGCCGATGAAAGTGGCGATGGTGTAAACCCGCAAATTCATGCGTGATAAACCCGCCACGGCGTTGACAGCAAAAAATGGAAACGCTGGAACCAGGCGCAAAAACAGCATGTAGTTGAAAGCGTCATGTTGAAAGCCTGCTGAAAGCTTTTGCACAAATGGCCCTGCGCGCTCGGCAATCGATGCACCAAGTGAAGTTTTGACAATCTGAAACACAATCACGGCACCGATGGTGGCTGCAACAATGGTGACCGTGCCGCTCAACGCCCAGCCAAACACAAACCCGCCAGCAATGCTTAATATGCCAGCCCCGGGAAGCGACAGCGCCACCACAACAATATAGACCACACAATAAATCAACAGCGCCAAAAGCTGATGATCGCGGACATAATCTTCCAGCACGGCTCGGTTCTGCGCTACTGTCTCGAGGGTGAAATAATTCCGCAAGCCAAATCCATAGGCCAAGGCAATCAAGCAAGCCAAGACAAGCAGGGGTAACCAGCGTCTGACGAGCGATGCCGTTAAAGCAGTTGAAAGGCCTTGCGGAACATTCATTTCTCACACATGGCGCAACTTGAGCAGCCTGAACAGGGGGCCTCACCAGCTCGTGAGAATGTTTCATGCAGCGTGTGCTATGTTAATAAGCGTGTGATTGAGAGAGCCAAACGTCAAGATTTGCCAACCCCGCGTTGACTTTTGCAGCAGCTTCGACCATAACCCGCCCAACTTAACCCATTAGCCTTGGTTTTGGCCTGTAAAGGCGGCTGAATTTTTCGGATTTTTCCGTTATTTTTCAGAAGCTTGCCGAAATCTTATGAATTAGACGGAGTCTCAACGTGAAGCGCACTTTCCAACCATCAAATATTGTTCGCAAGCGTCGTCATGGCTTTCGGTCGCGAATGGCTACTGTGGGCGGTCGCAATGTCATCCGCCGTCGTCGTGCCCAGGGCCGCAAGCGGCTCTCGGCTTAATTAAAGCAAATCTCATGCAGCGCTTGAAGCGGAGGCAGGATTTTGTTGCCGCCGCTAAAGGCTTTTATCAGCCCATGCCCGCCTTTGTGGTGCAGGCCGTGGTGCGCAAAGATGATGAACCAGCCCGCATCGGTTTCACCTGCACCAAGAAACTGGGCAATGCCGTTGTCCGCAATCGCATTAAACGGCGATTGAAAGAAGCGGCGCGCCTGAGCCTTGAGCCTTATGTCAAAGCTGGGTTTGACTATGTGGTCATTGGCCGCGCACAAGCAGAAAATCGCCCCTTTGAAGTTTTAAAAGCCGACCTTATCTCTGCCACAGCCAGGCTTCATGCCAAAGCTGCAAGCCCGCCAGAAGCGAGAACATGATGAAACAAGAGCCAAACAAAGTTGATCCCAAGAACATGATCCTTGCCATCGTATTGTCGATGCTGATCGTGTTTGGCTGGCAATATTATTATGTGGCTCCGCAAGCCAAAAAGCAGCAGGAACAGACTGAGATTGCAAAGACCCAAGCCGCAAACCCAGTGCCTGCCGCAAGTGCACCCTCTGCTGTAAAACCAATCAGCGAAGTGATCGCCGCAACGCCGCGTGTGAAAATCGAAACCGATCAATTCTCAGGCTCAATCAACCTCACCGGCGCGCAGCTTGATGATTTAAGGCTCAACAAATATCGCGAGCAATATGATCCAGCGAGCCCGGCTGTAACCTTGCTGTCTCCATCGGGCACCGCCAATGCTTATTTTGTTGAACAAGGCTTTACGGCACTGCCCAATTCAAATCTGAAACTGCCAGATTCAAAGACGGTATGGACAGCACCTGCTGGCGCTGTGTTGTCGCTGGATAAGCCGCTCTCTTTAACGTGGGACAACGGTGCGGGCCTTAAATTTGAACGTAACATCAGCATCAGTGATGACTATCTCTTCACCATCAAACAAACCGTAACCAATGGCAGTTCGGCCCCGATCCAGCTTTATCCCTATGCGCGCGCGCAGCGCCAGGATACGCCAGTGATTGCTGGTTATTGGGTGTTTTTCGAAGGCATGTTGGGTGTTCACAATGGCGGCATGAATGAAAACAAATATGCCGCTTTGAAAGATTTAAAAGATAAAGATGGCAAGCCCGACTCCGTAAAAGTCATTAATACCACAGGCGGCTGGCTTGGCTTCACCGATAAATATTGGGCCACCATGTTGCTGCCCGATAAGCAAACCAAAGTTGATAACAAATATTCATATGTCGGCAATGCAGCGCGTGATGCCTATCAAGTGGAATATGCCATAAGCGAACCACTCAATGTCGCAGCAGGGCAAACTGTTTCCTATGAAGATCACGTTTTTGCCGGTGCAAAAATCGTTCAAACCATCAACGCGATTTACGCCAAATATGGTTTTGATCGTTTTGACTTGATGATTGACTGGGGTTGGTTCCAACCCATCACCAAGGGCATGTTCTACCTCTTGTCATTTGTGCACGGCATCGTCGGCAATTTCGGCATTGCCATTTTGCTCGTCACCGTTTTGGTGAAAGCAGCGGTGTTTCCGCTGGCCAGCCGTGGCTATGCTTCGATGAGCAAGATGAAAAAATTGAAGCCGGAGATGGACAAGATCAAGGCCGAATATCCTGATGATCGCGCCAAGGTGCAGCAGGCCACCATGGAGCTTTACAAACGCGAGAAAGTCTCGCCGCTTGCAGGTTGTTTGCCAATGGTCGTGCAGGTTCCGGTGTTCTTCTCGCTCTATAAGGTGATCTTGACCACCATTGAACTTCGCCATGCGCCGTTTTTTGGCTGGGTACATGATTTATCAGCACCAGATCCAACCTCAATCTTCACGTTGTTTGGCTTGATCCCATGGTCGCCGCCTCATGCCTTGCTGATCGGCGTTTGGCCATTGCTGATGGGCTTTACCATGTGGCTGCAAATGCGCCTAAATCCAACGCCAGATGACCCGGTGCAAGCCAGCATGTTCAACTGGATGCCGGTGATGTTCACCTTCATGCTCGGAACCTTCCCCGTTGGTCTGGTCATTTACTGGGCCTGGAGCAACACGCTCTCGGTCATTCAGCAGAGCTACATCATGCGCAAGAATGGTGTTGAAGTGAATCTGTTTGGGAATATTTTGAACAG
>JAYVXY010000113.1:0-18885 GCA_043784785.1 Aestuariivirga sp.
ACGGCCAGCCCGGTCTTGTCATCCGTCTCCACGGCCACGCCACAAACAGTCGCTGGCCCTTCGGCGGGTTTCATGCGCTCCACCGGCAGCTTGCGTAAAAACCGTTGCAGCGGTTCGACCTTATCCATGCCGATGATTGAGTCATAATCGCCGCACATGCCAGCGTCGGTCATATAGGCCGTGCCGTTCGGTAATATCTGATGGTCAGCCGTGGGCGTGTGGGTGTGCGTGCCCACCACCAAGCTGGCTCTGCCATCGACAAAATGCCCCATCGCCATTTTCTCTGATGAAACCTCGGCATGCATATCAATCAAGATCGCATCGCAATCGCGGCCCAGCCGGCATTGCTCAATCTCGCGCATCACGGCGGGGAATGGATCATCGAGCTGCGGCTCAATCATCACCCGGCCCATGGCCTGGATGACCAGCACACGCTGGCCCTTGGTGTTTTCAACCAGTTGCGCGCCGCGCCCCGGGCAACCGCCGGGCCAGTTCAAAGGCCGCAACATATTGCGCTCGCGTTCAATAAAAATCAGCGCCTCTTTCTGATCGAATGAGTGGTTGCCAAGGGTTACTACATCGGCCCCCGCCTCGCGCAGTTTCAAATAAATTTCTTCGGTAATGCCAAAGCCGTGCGCCGCATTCTCGCCATTCACCACAACGAGGTCAGGCCTGTAACGTTCACGCATGATCGGCAGCTGCTCATAAACCGCATCGCGCCCGCTTTTGCCCACCACATCGCCCAAAAATATCAACCGCATTTAAAAATCTCTTTTTCCGTCATCATATAATCCAGCGGTTGATCGTGATCGCCATGGGGCACAGCAGTCACTTCTTGTGCAGAATAGCCAACACCAATTGCCACGACCTTCTTAAACGCACGGAGCTTTTCTAAAGTGCGGTCATAAAACCCGCCGCCATAGCCAAGACGGTAACCAGCCCGATCAAACGCCAATAGCGGAATGATCAACACATCAGGCTCCACCACAGGGGATTTTTCAGGCGGCCGCTGAATGCCCCAAACGCCCGAAACCAATGGCTCACCCGGCAACCAGCGCCTGAACTCCAGCGGCAAGCCCTTGCCTAATACAATTGGCAAACAGGTCGTCCAGCCTTCGCCAGCCAATTTGCCAAGCAAGGCCCGCGTATCGATTTCTGATTGGTAAGGATGAAACGCCGAAACCACATTAAACTTGGGGTCCGGCTGCAAAGGAAACGCCATTGAAGCCAGCGCCAAAGACGCTCGGTCTTTCCACGCTTCATGTGCTGCCTGGCGCATGGCAGTCGCCGCCACGCGCGCGTCTTTCTTGATCTGATCTAAATCCATGGCCACTGCCTTAACGAGACAGCGGGTAAAAAGAAAGTGGCGAACCACCGTGGCCGCGGGAACTGACGATCATCCCCTTACTTATGGTGGCTACACAAATCATAGGAAAATGTTGTAACAGCTTGCAACCACTAACGAATGCTGCTTGCATTAGGTTGTTCTTACGAGATTAATTCGGGCAGTTAAATGATGGAACAGTTTTTAAATCGACTTGCTGGGCAAGTAGCGGTCGTTACTGGTGCTGGCTGTATTGCAGAAAATATCGGTATCGGGCGCGCAATCGCTTTGACCCTCGCAAAGCATGGCGCGACAGTTATCGCTTTGGATCGTTCAGCAGATGCGGCATCTGTAACAGCAAATATGATCCTCAAAGCCGGTGGCAAAGCTTTGGCCATTGAGGCAGATGCAAGAGATCTTCCCCAGGTGAAGGCAGCGATGGAAAAGTGCCACCAGCAACTTGGAAAAATTGATATTCTCGCTAACTGCGTCGGCGGTGGAAAGATCGGCGGAGCAATCGAAACAACCCAATCCTCGTGGCAAGAGGCACTGGATTTGAATTTAACTTCTGCATTCATTTGTTCCAACGCCGTTTTGCCAATGATGGTGCAACAGAAGCGAGGCGCTATTGTTCATATTGGCAGCCTGCACGGCACCCGCTATCCCGGAACTGACATGCTTGGCTATTGCGTGGCCAAGGCCGGTCTGATGCAGCTGTCACGCTGCATCGCTTTGGAGTTTGCAACACAGGGCATTCGCTCAAATACAGTTCTTGCTGGTGCAGTGGATACGCCGGAAATTCGCAGACGGTTTTCGCAAACCTATGGTGCCGAAAATGTCGATGCTGTGATGGCAATCCGGGACCGGAACATTCCACAAGGCAAATGTGCGACAGTTTGGGATGTTGCCAACGCCGCATTGTTCTTGGTCAGTGAAGATGCAAAACATATTACGGGCACAGAGCTTGCGGTAGATGGAGGCGCATCAGCAGTTACCGTTCCGTCCTATGTCAATGAAGCGCGGATGAAATTTGGCCGATGACAACGCTCAAGTTATGGTCTTTTTGAAAACTCTTCATAGCCCTGCTTCAAGATATGCCTTAATATTTTTCCATCAGGACTGCGGGGCAAAGACCCTGTTTCCAACAAAACTGCAGGCAATTGAAGTTCCTTAAATCCGAGCTGGAGCTCGGCAAGTTGAAAGCTCTCCTTGGGCACATAGGCGCAACAAACGATTGTTTCGCCCAAATGGTCCTCTACGGTGAACAAGGCCACATCCGAAATGCCAGAGTATTTTTTAAGGCTGTCCTCGATATCATCTAATCTGATCTTCATGCCTCCAATATTGGTTATGCCGTCATTGCGACCAAATATCCGCAAGACCCGTCCGCTTTCCATAATCCCGGCATCACCAGTATAAAACCAGCCGTCGACAGGCTTAGTGTCTTCAGATTTTGCAGCCTGACCATTAAGCCAGACCCTTACTGAGCCCGAAGTGCCTTCGGCAACCGCAAAACCGTTCGCATCGACGATTTCGAGTCTGACTGAACTCAAAACAACACCGACAGCATCAGGATATGTCCCGCGCAGATCGGCACTCCCCGCTGCGATCAGCCCGGTTTCGCTCGACCCATAATGGATCGCTATTCTGTTACACATGTGTTTACGAACTTCGGCCTCAAGCTGTGGGGTGAGCACCGCGCCACCAACGGTGATCAATTCAATCTGGGCGAAGTATTCAGGTTTCTGTTTTGCAATTTCGAGCCAAGTCCGCAAATTATAGATTGACGTAAAGATATGTCTCACCTTCAGAGAAGGTAACTGTGCAGCAGCGTCAACCCCCAACTCTGCAAACACCAATGTTCCACCTGACCAAAGAATGGTGAGCATTTGGCGATAGCTGACAAATGCACCAAAACCAAATGAGACGAGGCAAGGACTCAGAGTTGCAATATGATTTTCATGTAAGATGCTACCGCGAACACCATTGTATAATTTCCTGAACGACGTGCGAATGCGTTTTGGCGTGCCCGTTGTCCCTGAGGACAATGTGACCAATGCAATATCAGAAGCATCAGAATATCCACTCAGTCTATTGTCAAAAGCAACTTGAGCTTCAGCCGTACTCAGCCAATGTGGTTCGAAATAAATATGTCTGTTCGCATTGCCGATGACATCACCTGACATCAAGATACATATGTCAGCTTGCTCAGTGCGCCGTGCCAGTTCACTTCCGGGCAGCAAACAGGCACAGCCAATTTTTTGAAGGGCCAAAGAAATCAGGAACCCAATTTCGATTTGTTTGACTGCGATCTTAACCAGCTGTCCGCGTTGCAGTCCTGCTTTGCTCAGGAACAGGGCAAGATTATCGATAACATTCACCAACTCGCGATAGGTGTATCGAAAATCGACCCCACTAATAGCAACCGAGTGCGGCTTCCTTTTTGCGTGCTCCGCAATATAAAAAATTGGGTCGAGATGGATGTCATCAAGAAAATTAAAATCAGGTGAATTCACAATTGGCCTTTCCAAGCTATGCGTTAACACGCATCATCCCCGATAAGGCCTTCTAAGGTGAACTTATTTTAATATCAATCATGAAAACCAACATTTACCCGGCTCACTCGATTCCGTTCATTGGCGGTGCCTTACCTTAACGAGACAGCGGGCAAAAAGAAAGTGGCGAGCCACCATGGGCCGTGGGAACTGACGATCCCTGGTCCCTACTTACGTAGGTGGGCGCCGTTTGAACCAAACCACGGTCTGGCTCAGGGACAGCTCCCTAAAGAATCGATTATAGGCCCTGGGAAAAATGGTTCCACACGCACCGAGCAGCATCGCCATGCCCTATGTAGGAGCTGAGCAGACAAATGTCCACATGTCAGCGGGCGGTCATCAAATCTTCATTAGTCAGCAAGCATGGCCGCAATCCTTTACGGCCAATCAATGGAGATATTTATGAACCGTTCAATCATCATCGCCGCCTGTGCAATTCTCATGGCTGGCTCATCATTTGCTGCAACTGTTGCACCAAAAGTTGCTTGTGCCACCGACGCCACAAAGTTCAAATCACAGGCTGAATTGATTGCCAAGTTGAAGACCGAAGGCCTCACAGTTTCAAAAATCAAGGTCGAAAAAGGCTGCTACGAAACTTATGCGGTTGATGCCAAGGGCAAGAAGGCCAACGCTGCTTACAACGCAGAAACTTTCGAAAAACTCGACAGTGCTGAAGCTGGCGAACAATAATATGACCAATTCAGACGCGCGACCGATGTTGCGCGTCTGGGACCCGCTGGTTCGCATTTTTCATTGGAGCCTTGTGGCCAGTTTCGCAACCGCTTGGTTCACCTCCAGCAGCCGAGATGAAACCCATCAATGGATCGGATTGGCGGCCGCCATGCTCATTGCATTTCGCTTGCTTTGGGGCTTCGTCGGCACACCCTATGCCCGGTTCTCACAGTTCATCCGCAGGCCCAGCGCTGTAATCAATTATCTAATCGACATTCTGAAAAACCGTGAAGCCCGTTACATCGGCCACAACCCGGCTGGTGGGGTGATGGCGCTGGCGTTACTCACAAGCATATCCGGCACAGCTTTCACCGGCTGGCTGATGACCACCGATGCCTGGTATGGCGAAGAGGCGATGCAGATCATTCATTCAGCATTTGCTTATGCAACGGTTTTTCTAGTTGCGGGGCACCTCACCGGTGTCATCCTTGCCAGCTATCGCCACAAAGAAAATCTGGTCAAGGCCATGGTAACCGGGGAAAAACGGCCCGCTGAACCAATAGATGTGAACTAACTTACTCCGCCGCCGCCTTAGCCAACGCTTCAAGCCTGCTGGCCGCCAAATCCAATTGCGTTGTCAGATTGGTTTCAAGCGTCTTTAATTGCGTCTGCACCAGATTGCGACTTTCGCGCAGGCCTTGAACCTGGTCTTCCAAGGCTTCGATCTTGTGGATCGCTTCGCTCAAACGATCTGCCACCATTAAGCCGCTCATCACCAGCAAACGAATATCACCAATCGAGCCCACGCTTTGTTTGATGCGGGCCACTTCGGTGTCGAGAAGCGTTGCAAGCTCACGCAGATGGTCTTCCTCGCCATCGGGGCATTGCATGGTGTAGGGGCGATCAGCAACTGTTACAACAACATTGGCCATGTCGCTTTAAGCCCCACTATTGGAGTGAAGCACAGAGCGGATACGCCCCATGGCCGTATCAATTTTGCCCGCGGCCTGCTTGCTGGTGTCAACCAGTTCAGCCGCTTTCACCCGCACTTGGTCCAACTCTTTGTTCAAGCGTTGTTGATCACGCTGAATCACCACAGCTTCGCCAGCCAGCGTTTTTAAACGCCGGGTTTCATCAATATTGCCCTTCATCGCCACTTCAAATTGGCCCAAGGCCTTTTCAAAACGCGCAAAAGCCGCATCCAGTCTATTAATTTCGGTCATTGTCGCCCTATGCCGTAACCTGCTTCGCTCACAGCAATTTCCCTTTTAGCACAACTCTTTGCTTCGCATAACTGATTCTTTGCCTCAGCAATACTACCCAAACCCATGTTTGTGATTGACCTAAGGGCGCAATTGACAGAGCCGCAACCGATGTTATCAAAGGCTATGATTTCCCACGCCTAAGGATAGGATTTTGAAATAATGACTGATGCGCACGCCGTTTCCCCCCGCCATATGGCCAATGCCATTCGCGCTTTGTCGATGGACGCAGTGCAAAAGGCCAATTCTGGCCATCCAGGCCTGCCCATGGGGGCTGCTGATGTGGCAACCGCGCTGTTCACAGATATTATGAAGTTTGATGCCGCAGCGCCGCATTGGCCAGATCGAGATCGGTTTATCTTGTCGGCTGGCCACGGCTCCATGCTGCTTTATTCAGCGCTGCATTTGCTCGGTTATAAGGATATGACCATCGAGCAGATCAAGAATTTCCGCCAATGGGGCTCAATCACCGCGGGCCACCCTGAATATGGCCATGCCACCGGCATTGAAACCACCACCGGCCCCTTGGGCCAAGGCATTTCCAATGCCGTGGGCTTTGCCATTGCCGAGCGCCATTTGAATGCCCGCTTTGGTGATGATCTGGTCAACCATAAAACCTATGTGTTGTGCGGGGATGGTTGCTTGATGGAAGGCATCAGCCAGGAAGCCTTGTCATTGGCCGCCCATCTGCGTTTGAAAAACCTGATCGTGATGTGGGACGATAATGGCATCACCATTGATGGCAAAGTGGGCCTAGCCGATTCAACCGATCAACTGCAACGTTTTGCCGCTTCGGGCTGGAATGTGGTGCGTGTTGATGGCCATGATCATAATGCCGTATACCAAGCTTTGCTCACTGCCCAACATGCTGATCGCCCCTCGATGATTGCTTGCAAAACCATCATCGGTTTTGGCGCCACAAATAAACAAGGCACCAATGGTGTGCATGGCTCGCCACTGGGTGCAGAAGAAATCGCAGTCGCCCGCAAAACCCTGGGCTGGGAATACCCACCCTTTGTTATTCCAGGTGATGTCATGTCAGCTTGGCGCGAAGCGGGCTCAAAAGGCAAATCCGCCCGCGAAGCGTGGGAAGCGCGGCTTGCTGCCTCGCCACATAAAGCAGAATTCACCCGCATCATGAAAGGCGATCTGCCCAAGAATTTTGACAGTGTGATCGCTGCCTTCAAAAAAGAATTGGCCGCCAAACCGCCACACATTGCCACCCGCAACTCGTCGCAAAATGCTTTGGATGTCATCAATCCAGCAATTCAGGAAGTCGTCGGCGGCTCGGCTGATTTGACGGGTTCCAACAATACCAAATCAAAAGATCTAAAGCCTTTGAACGCTGCCGATTATGGTGGCCGCTATGTCTATTTCGGCATCCGCGAGCATGGCATGGCGGCGGCACTCAATGGCATGGCGCTGCATGGCGGCGTCATCCCCTATGGCGGCACCTTCTTCTGCTTCACCGATTATTGCCGGCCGTCGATCCGCCTCGCCGCCCTCATGGGCATCCGCAGCATTTTCGTGATGACACACGACTCGATTGGTCTGGGCGAAGATGGCCCAACCCATCAAGCGGTTGAACATCTCGCCGCCATGCGCGTTATCCCGAACTTGATCACCATGCGCCCTTGTGATGCGGTTGAGGCTGTCGAATGCTGGCAGATCGCTTTGGAGTCAGAAAAGTCTCCAAGCATCTTAGCGCTCACCCGCCAAAAACTGCGCCCTGCGCGGCTGACCTATTCGGCGAAGAACCTCTGTGCTTTGGGGGCCTATGAAATCGCGCCTTCGGCCAAGAAATCAAAGGCGGTTATTTTCGCATCTGGCTCGGAAGTTGAAATCGCCTTGGATGCAAAAACCGCACTCGACAAGAAGGGGATTCCAACCCGCGTGGTCTCAGTGCCCTCCATGGAATTATTCGAGCGCCAGAGCAAAGCCTATAAAGCAAGCGTCATGGGCACCGAAAAAATCCGCATCGCCATTGAAGCCGGTGTGCGCACCTGCTGGGATAAATTCATCGGCGTTGACGGCCACTTCATCGGCATGACAGGGTTTGGGGCATCAGCACCGGCTGAGGTGCTATATGAGAAGTTTG
Source organism: Aestuariivirga sp. (assembly GCA_043784785.1). Classification (GTDB taxonomy): domain Bacteria; phylum Pseudomonadota; class Alphaproteobacteria; order Rhizobiales; family Aestuariivirgaceae; genus Aestuariivirga. Next base: position 7,912 of record JAYVXY010000113.1, read on the forward strand.
GGATTACGGCGAAAGCGGCGGTGAAGGCGGCAATGAGATAACCCCACCACCGTCATCCCCGCGAAGGCGGGGGTGACGGAGTTTTTGTGGTGTTAATTTCTCTCTTCCTTCACATCGCGTCTTGATGTACGCACCTCGCAAAATCCTACAGGAGCCACCCATGCCCGCATTCCGCACCCTTGATGATGTCAACGTTTCCGGCAAGAAAGTTGTCATCCGCCTTGATCTCAACGTTCCGATCACCGACGGGAAAGTGACGGATACAACCCGCATCGACCGCGTGGTGCCCACCTTGCGTGAGCTCCTCAAAAAAGGCGCTGCCATCATCATCCTCGCGCATTTTGATCGGCCCAAGGGTAAAGTGGTTCCAGAAATGTCATTAAAGCCTGTGGCTCCAGCGCTGGAAAAAGCGCTTGGCCATAAAGTGCAATTCGTCTTCACGGATTGGCAATCAGCGCCAACTGTGAATGCCAAACCCAGCGATGTCATCTTGATGGAAAACACCCGCTATCACGCTGGCGAAGAAAAGAATGATCAAGGCTTTGCCAAGATGTTGGCAGGCCTGGGCGATATATTCGTGAATGATGCGTTCTCCGCCGCCCACCGCGCGCATTCATCCACCGAAGGCATTGCCCACATCATCCCATCTTATGCTGGCCGCGCCATGGAAGCTGAACTCAAAGCCTTGGGCGCTGCGCTTGAAACGCCAAAGCGCCCCGTCATCGCCATCGTTGGCGGCGCCAAGGTTTCCAGCAAGCTTGATCTCTTGAGCAACTTGATGAAAAAAGTTGAGGCGCTGGTCATCGGTGGTGCCATGGCCAACACATTCCTGTTTGCCAAAGGCTATCAAGTCGGCAAATCACTGGTTGAAAAAGATCTAGCCGATACCGCCCGCAAAATCATGGCCGAAGCTGAAGCTGCCAATTGCGCCATCATCCTGCCCGTCGATGCCATTGTTGCAAATGAATTCAAAGCCCATGCCCCCTCGCATGATTATGGTGTGGATGGCATTCCCGCTGATGGCATGATGCTGGATGTGGGCCCCATGTCGGTTGATCTGGTCAAAGCCGCCGTCGATAACGCCCACACTCTGCTGTGGAACGGCCCTTTCGGCGCCTTCGAAATGCAGCCCTTTGACCGCGCCACGGTGATGGTGGCACATCACGTCGCCAAACGCACCAAGGAAGGAAAATTGATCTCCGTCGCAGGCGGTGGTGACACGGTTTCAGCCCTCAACCATGCAGGCGTGGCGGATGACTTCACTTATATATCAACCGCTGGCGGCGCATTCCTCGAATGGCTGGAAGGCAAAGACCTGCCCGGCGTTGCGGCATTGTTTGTGAAATAATTCTTTCATACCTCCCATGCGAAGGGAAGCGCTGGCAAACTCTCATGCAACTGATATAACAGTTGTATGGCCACTCAAACCACCATTCGCACCAACACGACTGTGTATTTGATTTTGTTCGCCGCCGCTGGCTGCCACATGATCAACGACACGCTGCAAGCCGTAATGCTGTCGATCTATCCGATGTTGAAGCAAAACTACTCCCTCAGCTTCACCCAAGTCGGCATCATGACGATGGTGTTTCAGGTCACAGCATCAATTTTGCAACCTCTTATCGGCCTCTACACCGATCGCAAACCCTTGCCCTATCTGTTGCCAACTGGGCCTGCGTTTACAGCTTTGGGTCTTCTGCTACTAGCCACGGCTCATTCTTATCCAGCCCTGCTGATTGCCGCCGCCTGCATCGGCATTGGGTCTTCAATTTTCCACCCTGATGCTTCCCGCGTTTCGCGCCTCGCATCAGGCGGGCAATTTGGCATGGCGCAAAGCCTGTTTCAGGTGGGTGGCAATGTCGGTACGTCGATTGGCCCACTGCTAGCCGCTGGAATCGTTTTGCAGCGGGGTCAGGCCAGCCTTTCCTGGTTCGTAGCCCTTGCCGCACTTTCCATGGCCATACTCACCGGCGTCGGTCGCTGGTATGCAACTCACCTGACCCAGAAAAGATCAACCGAAGCTGTTCGTCACTCCGCCCTCAGTCAGCGCACCATCAACATGTCGCTGGCCATTCTCGTAGCGCTGATGTTCTCAAAATTTGTTTATATGGCCTGCATGCACAGCTTTTACACATTCTATCTGATCGACAAATTCGGCATCAGCACGCGCGACTCGCAAATATATCTGTTCATCCTGCTTGGTTCGGTGGCCATCGGAACATTCGCCGGTGGCCCGATTGGTGATCGCATTGGCCGCAAATCGGTCATCTGGTTTTCCATTCTCGGCACGTTGCCATTCTCGCTCGCTCTTCCTCACCTCAATTTATTCTGGACGGTGGCATTCACCATTCCCATCGGCCTCATTCTGTCATCGGCCTTTTCGGCCATGGTGGTTTATGCCCAAGAACTCATGCCCGGTCGGATCGGCATGATATCGGGCCTTTTCTTTGGATTGGCATTCGGCTCTGGAGGCTTGGGCGCCGCCATTCTCGGAACAATTGCTGACAACACCTCACTACAGTTTATTTTTGAGCTTTGTTCAGTTCTCCCGGCGATCGGCCTTCTCGCATTTTATCTGCCCAACACTCAACAATTGAAATCAAAAGCTTAAAGCCCGATACTGACTCAAATCATCTGATGTGAGTCTTCAGCCAATATGTCTCCCCGTTTCTATCTCGTTGCCCCCGCTACACTCGAACCCACCAGCATCATCGCCTGCGCCGAGGCTGCCATTGCTGCAGGCGATTGCGCCTCCATCATTGTGCCAGACACACTCAAAACCGAAGATGTAGCCGCGCTGCAGGAACTCGGCCTCGCGGTTTTATTGGCTGATGTTGAACCTCGCATTGTCAGCCGCTTGCGCGCCGATGGTTTGCATCTGAACAGCATGGAACATGCCATCGTTGATCTGCGCATGTCACTGCCGCGCGATGCCATGATCGGTATCAATGCCGGCATCTCGCGCCACACCGCAATGGAAGCGGCCGAACAGGGTGCTGATTATGTGGCCTTCAATCAAAAATCCCAAACCGGCGGTGAACCATTGGTGAAATGGTGGAATGATGTGATGGAAATTCCCGCTGTTCCATTCGATGCCATTAGCCCAACTGAACTTGCCATATTGCTGCCCCAGAACCCGGATTTCATCAGGCCATCGGATGACATGTGGCAAAGCCCAGCAGAGGCCACGCGCATCATCAAGGAATTGAAAGTAAAATCCGCCACATGATCCGCGTTCTCGCCAGCCTGCTTCTCCTCATCTGTTTCACCTTGCCTTCATTGGCTGATGAAGCAACATTTGAAGAAGCCATGGCCCTTTTCAGCGATGGCAATTATGCTGAGGCTAAGCCCATCGCCGATGCCTTCGCCAAAAAAGATGATCCACGTGCCTTTGTCATGCTGGGCACCATGTCACAAAAGGGTTTGGGCGTTGAGGTTGATGCACCAACCGCCAAACTCTGGTTCAGAAAAGCCGCCGATAAGGGCAATGTCGACGGTGAGTTGGCTTACGGCATGATGTTGCTGGATGGCTCACTCGGTGATCCTAATCTGGCCGATGGCAGTGCCTGGCTGGAAAAGGCCGCCCAAGCGGATAATGTTCAAGCCCAATATAATCTCGGGCTTTATGACAGCGGCGTTTACAATAACAAACCCGATTGGAAACAAGCCTTCGACTGGTTCCAAAAAGCCGCCGATAAGGGCTTGGCTGAAGCGCAATATAATCTGGCATTGCTCTACACTGATGGGCGCGGCGTCGATAAGGACATGGTTCAAGCCGCAAATTGGTTTGCCAAGGCCGCCACCCAAGGCATGCCTGATGCCGCACTGGAATATGGCGTGCTGGTGTTTCGCGGTGAAGGTGTTCAGAAAGATGAAACGCTGGGGGCCAAATGGCTTTTAGTGGCCGCCAATCACGGCAATGCGGTTGCCCAAAACCGCATGGCCAAGCTCTATGCCCTTGGCCTTGGCGTAACCGCCGATGCGGTTGAGGCCGCCAAATGGAATATTCTCGCCAAAAATGGCGGGCGTGCTGATGCCGAGCTTGATGATGCCGCAGAAAAACTCGATGCATCAATCCTGAAACAAGCCCAAGCCCGCGCCGCAGCATTCAAGCCAATGGCAGTGCCAGCGAAAAACTAGCCTTTGCGCACAACTCTTGCTATTCCACCCCCCAAACACGTTTGGAGAATGCCCTGTGACCACCCCCATCATGACCATTATGATCGCCGCCGTTAGGAAAGCCGCCCGTGGCGTGCAGCGTGATTTCGGCGAGGTCACCAACCTGCAAATCTCGGTCAAAGGCCCTGGCGATTTTGTCACCAATGCCGACAAAAAAGCCGAGAAAGTGCTGCGCGAGGAACTGCTGAAAGCCCGCCCGCATTATAGCATTTTAGGCGAGGAAGAAGCTGAACACAAAGGTACGGATCCTGATCACCGCTTCATCATTGACCCGATTGACGGCACATTTAACTATATGCACGCCCTGCCCTATTTCGCCATCACCATAGCATTGGAGCGCAAAGGCGAGATTGTGGCAGGTGTCACTTATAATCCGATCAATGATGAACTCTTCCACGCTGAAAAAGGCACAGGTGCCTTTGTCAATAACAAGCGCATGCGCGTGGCTGGCCGTCGCGAGTTGGCCGATTGTCTGTTGGCCTGCGGCATTCCCAATCGTGGCAACACCGATCATGCCGAGCGTCGCGCTGAAATGATGGTGATGCAGCTCCGCACCGCTGGCATCCGTTGCCTTGGTTCTACAGCACTTGATATGGCCTATGTCGCTTGTGGCCGCTTGGACGGCGCTTGGCATGGATCAGGCCTTTGCGCCTGGGACATGGCCGCAGGTATTCTGTTCATCCGCGAGGCCGGTGGCTTTGTGCAGGGCCTGAATGGTGAGGCAAACCCACTCTTCTCGGGCGGCTACCTCGCAACCAACGCCGATCTCCTGCCGCAAATGAAAACCGCACTCGCCGATGCAAAAAAATTGTCGAATGTCTGATTAGGCAAACAGCGTGATTGCCTTTGCGGGCATCTGCCCTTGTCGAGGTAGGGCGAACATGGGGTGCACCACCCAAGCTCCCATTGCCATTATGAAGTGACTTGTGTTTACCCAGCGCATGATGTGTAGTCAGCTTCGCATTGCTGCAAGGAGTTTGACATGAACACATTCGGCAAATCGCTTTCATTGGCAATATTTCTGTTCACAAACACCGCCGCCTGGCCCGTCACCCGCCAGCCCATCAGCGCCGATAATGGCATGGTCGTCACCTCACAACATTTGGCATCAGACATCGGTGTTGAGATATTAAAACAAGGCGGCAATGCTGTTGATGCAGCAGTGGCAGTGGGTTACGCGCTGGCCGTCACCAATCCGTGCTGCGGCAATATCGGCGGCGGCGGCTTTGCCACGCTGCATCTGGCTGATGGCCGCGACGTGTTCATCAACTTCCGCGAAAAGGCCCCCCAGGCTTCAACCGAAAAAATGTACTTGAACGCAGCAGGCGATGTCGTGCCTGATCTCAGTCTCAAAGGCTATCTCGCCGTCGGTGTACCCGGCTCTGTTTTGGGTCTTGACACCATGCTGCAAAAATATGGCACGATGAAGCGCGAGCAAGTCTTGGCTCCAGCAATTAAACTGGCGGAGGAAGGCTTTACTCTCAACCAAGGCGATGTGAATATCCTCACCACATCGGCCAAGGATTTTGCCGCACAATCCAATGTTGCCGCCATTTTTTTGCATGACGGCAAGCCATGGAACGTCGGCGATGTCTTTATTCAAAAAAACCTTGCGGCCACATTAAAGCAAATCGCAGCGGGCGGCCCCGATGTATTTTACAAAGGCCCCATCGCCGACGCGCTGGTTGATGCCAGTACCAAAAACGGCGGCATTCTCACCAAGCAGGATTTGGCCGATTACACCGTCACCGAAGCGCCACCCATCAAATGCAATTATCGGGGCTATGATTTGATCTCAACACCGCCGCCCAGTTCTGGTGGCACCGCCGTATGCGAAATCCTCAACATCCTCAAAGGCTATCCGATGGGTGATTTGGGCTTTCATTCCGCCGCTGGCATTCACTATATGATCGAAGCCATGCGCCATACTTTTGTGGATCGCAATTTCGAATTGGGTGACCCTGAATTCGTCAAAAATCCGCTCGATAAACTGCTCTCGGATTCTTATGCGAGTGACATTCGCTCCAAGATCGATCCCAATAAAGCTTCAAACTCCAAAGATGTGCAGCCCGGCATAGCGCCACATGAGAAAACCGAAACCACCCATTATTCCATCGTGGACTCAAAGGGCGATGCTGTTGCGGTAACTTATACAATCAATGGATTGTTTGGTGCCAAAGTGATTGCAGGCGATACCGGCTTTTTCCTGAATGATGAAATGGATGATTTCACCACCAAGCCCGGCAATGCAAATTTATTTGGCCTCGTGCAGGGCAAAACCAATGTGATCGCCCCCGGCAAGCGTCCCTTAAGCTCCATGAGCCCCACCATTGTCACCAAAAACGGCAAAACCTTCATGGTGCTCGGCAGCCCCGGCGGCTCGCGCATCATCTCAATTGTGGTTGAAGCCATCATGAATGTGGTCGATTATGGCATGCAGGTGCAGGAAGCGGTCAACGCCCCGCGCATTCACCATCAATGGCTGCCCGATGAAGTGGCGGTGGAACCTTTTGCCCTCTCGCCAGACACCGCCAAGCTTTTGACCGACATGGGTTACACCGTCAAAACCCAATCCCCATGGGGTGCCGCCGAAGCGATCCTGATTGGCCAACCGGCCGATCCAGCCGCCCCTGCCTCATCAGGTAATGACGCGATGGCCGCCAATAAGCCCGCCCCCGGCAAACTCTATGGCGCACACGATGATAGGCGGCCAGCGGGTGCGGCAGCGGGGTATTAAAACAAAAAAGCCGCTGATCAACAGCGGCTCTTTCAAAATTAAATATACAGAATGAATTACATTCCGCCGCCGCCAGCGCCACCAAAGCGCTTGGGCTTTTCAATTTTCTTTGGCATTGGCAACAGGCCTTCGCGTTGCAGCTTCTTGCGGGCCAATTTGCGGGCGCGGCGCACGGCTTCAGCTTGCTCACGGGCACGCTTGACGGACGGCTTTTCAAACGCATCGCGCATCTTCATTTCACGGAAAATGCCTTCACGTTGCATTTTCTTCTTCAGAACTTTCAAAGCCTGATCAACATTGTTGTCACGGACGATAACTTGCAAGCGAAACCTCGAACTAAAAAAGGGTTAATCCAGTTAAAAAGGCCCGCGGATGGGCCTTGAATGCGCGAGTCCCTATCACAGCAGATCACCTCTGTCGAGGGGTTATCCGGTTATAGTGCCCCATTTTCCTTGCCGGACGCGATTCAGCCTTCCCATAAAGATGTAACCCCAGATTTGGCTCATCAGCCAACTTCTCCCAGCCGGATGCGTCCTCCCCCAGCAAATTGGTCATCACCACGTCCGAATGCCTTGTGGTGGCCCCCAAAGGCCAGCCCGCCACAGCCCGCATATGCTGCTCAAACTGCGAAACCATACAACCATCCATTGTCCAATGGCCAGAATTATGCACGCGCGGCGCAATTTCATTCACATAAAGCGTGCCTGCCCCTACAAAAAACTCAACCGCCATCACCCCCACATAATCGAGCGTCTCAGCCATGCGCTGCGCCAGATAAACCGCTTCAATGGTTAGCATGTCATCAATCATCGCCGGAACGGTGGAGGTGTGGAGAATATGATTGCGGTGCACATTTTCGGTGGGCTCATAAGCCGCAAAGGCACCATCCACCCCACGCGCGCAGATGACCGAGATTTCTTTATCAAAATCCACAAAGCTTTCAAGAATCGAAGGCGCACCTTTCATGGCCTCCCAAGCTGGCTCAATATCATCCGCAGATAGAAGTTTGGCCTGCCCCTTGCCGTCATAACCAAAGCGCACGGTTTTTAAGATAGCAGGCAGCCCCACATCTTTCACCGCGGCTTTCAATTCTTCAAGCGAATTGACCGGTGCAAAACTTGCCGTCATCGCACCCAACGCGCGCGCCAAATTCTTTTCCTTCAACCGGTCTTGCGCAACCCGCAAAGCCTTTGAGCCGGGCCGCACAGGTTTCAGTTTTTCGAGAAACTCAACAGCTGAAACCGGCACATTTTCAAATTCATAAGTAACCACATCAACTTCAGCTGCAAACTCCAACAATGCGCCTTCATCTGCATAGTCTGCAACCATATGCGCCGCTGAAACCTGAAACGCCGGGCTATCAACCTCCGGTGCAAAAATATGGCATTTCAAACCCAGTGGCGCCGCCGCCAGCGCCAACATCCGCGCCAATTGCCCACCACCTAATATGCCAATGGTTGAACCGGGTGGTAAAGCGCTCATGCTTCATCTTTCGGTGTGGGCGCAACCGAAGCCGTCTGTTTCTCGCGCCAAGCAGAAAGTCGCATAGCAAGCGCATCATCCTGCAAAGCCAGGACACTGGCCGCCAATAAGCCCGCATTGATCGCCCCGGCCTTGCCAATCGCCAATGTGCCCACCGGAACGCCCGCAGGCATTTGCACAATCGACAACAATGAATCCTGGCCGCTCAAGGCTTTTGATTCCACCGGCACACCAAACACCGGCAAAATTGTCATCGCCGCGGTCATGCCCGGCAAATGCGCAGCGCCGCCCGCACCAGCGATAATCACTTTAAAGCCCGCAACCTTGGCCCCGCGCGCAAATTCATAAAGCCGTTCCGGTGTGCGGTGCGCTGAAACAATCTTGGCCTCATGTGAAACCCCCAACACATCCAGAATCTCGGCGCAATGTTTCATCGTGGCCCAATCCGATTGGCTTCCCATAATAATGGCAACAACAGGTTTCAAATCATCGGTCCTTTAAGCAATAATATCAGGGATCAGAATATTCTCGATCTTGGCAATTTGGTCTTTGATCGACAGCTTCATCTTTTTCAAGCGTTGAAGCTGCAACGGGTCAGCCCGGCCCGATTCTTCAAATGCACGAATCGCTTCATCTAAATCACGATGTTCCTGAAACAATTGATGCAGCCTCGAGCGAAGCTGAACTTCCTGCAACGTATCCATAATGTTGTGCATTAACCTTTGCGGAGCCGTTTAACGACAAATTCACCTATTCGCTTGTGAAGCATTCGACAAGCCCCGATTTTTATGTCATGATCTTGTTACAAGCTTATGAAGCGCTTGTGCGTAGGTTCCCACCCTGATTCGGAGATTGGAATGAGCCTGAAAAACCACCTAGATGAATTGATTATGAAACATCAAGCTTTGGAAAATGAGCTTCGAGATGCCGTGGCCCATCCCGCCACGACTGATTCTCAACTGGCGGAAATCAAGCGCCGAAAGCTCAAAATCAAAGACGAAATAACCCGCGTCGAACGTGAAGTGAATCAAAAGGCCGCCTAAAGCTTATCTGGGTTCAATAAGGTCCCAGAGATTGCCGTAAAGGTCTTCAAACACCGCCACAGTTCCATAAGATTCGTGGCGCGGGGCTTCTTTAAATTCAACACCAGCCGTAATCATGCGCGCATGGTCGAGGGTGAATTTTTTTGAATTCAGAAAGAATGCCACGCGCCCACCAGCCGCGCGACCGATGTGATTAATTTGTTCAGGCCCATCTGCCTTGGCGAGCAGAAGTTTTGAACCCCCTCCCGGGGCTGCCACCAAAACCCAACGCTTGCCCCCACCCAGATCCAGGTCCTCAACGAGACGAAAATCAAGCGCAGACGTAAACCAATTGATGGCTTCATCATAATCACGAACCAGATAAGTTACGGCAGCAATCATCATCAATCCTTCAAGCCTTCACGCGATGCGATCGCCACGTGATCAAAAGCACCAGTGCGGCCATCGCAAACAAACCACACGCCGTCATCATCGCAATGTTGGGCGAAATAAATCCCGCCGCTCCACTCATGAAATATCCAAATTCTTGGGAGAAGAACACGGTTCCAAACAACATTGAAATGCTCATGATGCTGGAGATGCCGCCCTGCAATTCGCCCTGCGCATCATCTGGCACTTGCTTCGAAATGATCGCACTCAGCATGGGGTGCACAAATCCTTCGGGGCCATGCAGCACCAAAAAGATAACCACAACCGCAAAACTGGGGGCCAGCGCAAAACCGATTGAACCAATAACCGCCGAACCAAGGCCGATCAAAGCCACTTTACGTTCACCAAAAAACTTAACTGCAGGCCCGGTCAAAACCGCCTGCACAAAAGCCATGATGATGCCGAACGTGGCCAGCGTCAGGCCCAGCATCGCCGGGCTCCAACCAAATTTTGCAATGCCCCAAAACGGCCAAATAGCCGGATAAACCGAACCCGCAAAGAAATAGATAAACAAAACACCACACAGCGGCAGCACCCCCTTATACTGCCGAAACACTTTGAATGTGCCCAGCGGATTAGCCCGTGCCACATCAAACGCGCGCCGCTTGTTAGCCCTCAGGGTTTCCGGCACCACAAAATATCCAAACACCAAATTCAAAGCCGAAACACCAGCCGCCACAAAAAATGGCACGCGTGGCCCATAAGTGCCAAGCAGCCCACCAATGGCAGGCCCGATCACAAAGCCTAATCCGAATGCGGCCCCCATCATGCCGAAGGCTTTGGCACGGTCCTCAGGCGGTGTCACATCTGCAATATAGGCATTGGCAATCACATAGGATGCGCCACAAAGCCCGGCTAACAAACGGCCCACGAACAACCAGCCTAAACTTGGTGCCAGTGCCGTAATCAGATAATCACAACCAAGACCAAAAACTGAAAGCAGCAACAAAGGCCTGCGCCCATAAGCGTCAGACAGGCTGCCAAGTGCGGGCCCAAACAAAAACTGCGTGGCTGAAAATGCAAAGAACATCCACCCACCGACAAGCGATGCGTGAGCAATATCAAGATGTCCAATTTCCTTGATAATCGCAGGCTGCACCGGAA
>JAYVXY010000114.1:0-6316 GCA_043784785.1 Aestuariivirga sp.
TACTATTTCCGAAGGCGATTATGCGAGCTGGCTTTTGCAGCAGGTTGATAAAATCTGGACGATATTTGAACAGCGCTTCTTGGCACTCTGGTCGAATCACGCCACGGGTGATGCCTTTGCCAATGGATTGTTTGAAACTGAACCAGCTGAGCAACAGCTTCACAAACAGCAAAGCGCTTTCATGAAAAACTTGTTTCATGAAACACTGGAGTTTGCGGGTTGCAAGATGATCCGGCGTATTTTGGGGTTGGCCCATGTTGAAGATTTGGAAAGCATTGCCGATCTTGAAACCAGAGCACGCTGCGAAACTTATGCGCTCCATTTTGCGCGCGAACTGGTTATGCATGGCCAAGGCTTCTTAAACATCGAAGACGTAACGGTTGCAGCATCTGCAATGTTGAAAGGCAAGCGCCTATGAAAATTGACGGCAAGGACTATCGTACAATCTGGCTCGGCAAGGATGGCTGGACTGTTGAGATTATCGATCAAACGAAACTTCCGCATTTTCTTGAATTTGCCCATTTGCGCAGCATGAAGGACGCAGCCCATGCCATTTCAGACATGCTCGTGCGGGGGGCACCGTTGATTGGGGCAACAGGTGCTTATGGCTTGGCACTGGCCATGCATGATGATCCTTCGGAACAATCATTGAATGAGAGCTATGAGGTGTTGGTGAAGACAAGGCCAACTGCTGTTAATCTCAAATGGGCGCTTGATCGAATGAGAGCAAAGCTTGCCGGAGTTCCTCCAACTCAACGCAAAGCTTTAGCATACCAAGAAGCTGCTGTGATTGCTGACGAAGATGTCGATATCTGTGCCGCGATTGGTGAGCATGGTTTGGAATTGATTGCTGACATTTGGCGAAAAACGGGAAAATCACGGCCAATTAATGTTCTCACTCATTGCAATGCCGGATGGCTTGCAACGGTTGATTGGGGCACGGCAACAGCACCTATATACAAAGCGGTTCGCGCTGGCGTTCCTGTTCATGTCTATGCCGATGAAACACGCCCGCGCAACCAAGGGGCCAGCCTCACAGCCTTTGAGTTAAACCGAGAAGGCGTGCCCCACACTGTCATCGTCGACAATGCTGGTGGCCACATGATGCAGCATGGCATGATCGACATGTGCATTGTGGGCACCGACCGCACCACTGCAACTGGCGACGTGGCTAACAAGATTGGCACTTACCTTAAGGCGCTTGCGGCGCATGACAATAATGTTCCATTCTATGTGGCGCAACCTTTATCCACAATTGATTGGACGATGTCGGACGGTGTTCGCGAAATCCCCATTGAAACACGCTCGCAGCTTGAAGTAACTCATATGTCTGGTCTGACAGATAAAGGCCACATTGAAACTATTCAAATCACGCCAACGGGAAGCCCAGCAATGAATTATGGATTTGATGTTACGCCAGCGCGACTGGTGACTGGCTTGATCACCGAGCGTGGTGTTTGCACTGCAACACGCGATGGATTGAAAAAACTCTTTCCAGAATTTTCCTAAACACTCATTTCTAGGCGAATCTCTCTTGACTTAATCAACGCAAGGGATGAAAAAAATAATCGAAGTTTTATTGGCCTCGGTCATTCGCTCAGAAAAATAAGAGTGCGTTAGAATAAGCGCCGGATTGATCCTGAAGTCATCGCAGAATTCCACGGCAGGCAAGCTTTGGAGAAATGGGAGAGAAGCATGACAATCGAGAAAGAAGAAACAGTCTTTGACGATCGCAAGCTGTTTGCGGATACATCACGCCGCGACATCTTCAAAACAATTGGTGCAGCCGCACTTGGTGCTGCACTATTTGCCGATGCTGGGCTTAGCCCAGCAATGGCGCAAGAACTCAAACCATCTGGCAAGCCACTCAAGGCCGCGATGGGCAATGCTGGCCTGCAAGCCACTTGGTGCGCGCAGGGCAAACAGGCCGCTGAAGCTTGGGCCAAATTGATGAATGTTGAAATCACGTGGTTTGATGGTGAACTTTCTGCCACCAAACAGCGTGCAACAGTTGAAAACCTCGCCACCCAAAAATGGGACTTCGTGGCGTTGCAAACATTCGGCATCGGCACATTGAATGAACCCATTCAGCGGGTGATCGACGCGGGAACGCCTGTAATTGCTATGGATACGATGATGGCACCTGAAGGGCAGCTTGCACTTCACACTTTCATTGCTCCAGACAATGTAATGATGGGTTCGGTGGTGACATCGCAAATCATGGCTGCCATTGGTGGTGAAGGCAATGTGGTTATGACGCAAGGTGCTTTGGGTCACTCTGGTGCGCAAGGCCGTGCCAAGGGCTTCAAGAACATTATTGCCAATTTCCCGAAAGTGAAACTGCTTGATGAGCAACCAGCCGATTGGGACGTGACGAAAGTGGCCCGTATCTGGGATTCATTGCTTACGCAATATCCCGATATTAAGGCTGCCTTCTTCCACAATGACGACATGGCATTGGCCGCAAATAACGTGATCAAAGCCAAGGGTCGCACCGGCATTATTCTGGGCGGTGTTGACGCCATGCCTCCAGCAGTGAATGCTGTTCTCGAAGGTACTATGCTGGCCACGGTGCGTAATCCATCTTGCCGGATCCATGGTTGGGCGGTTGCGGCTGGTGTTGCAGCTGTTGTGGGTGGTGAGAAGCCTGGCAAGGGCATTCCAAACTACATCCTTGCTGATGGACCAGTGATCACCAAAGAAACTGCTCCAGGTCATCTCTGGCTGCAAAAGAACTTTCTGATCTGACGGCTCATTGAGTGTCAGAAGAACAATCGAGTGAGATCAGCGACGGTCAAACGCCGCTGATTGAAATGCGAAAAGTCTCAAAATCATTTGGCGGCGTGCTTGCCTTAAGTGATGTCGACTTCACGTTGATGGCTGGAGAGATTCACGGCCTTGTCGGTGAGAATGGTGCTGGCAAATCCACGATGATGAAAATTATCGCAGGCGTACACACAGATTTTGAAGGCGAGATGTTTGTGGAAGGAAAGTCGGTTCGCTTCCACTCAACGCGTGATGCGTTGGCAGCAGGCATTGGCATGGTGCACCAGGAATTGTCGGTCATTTCTGATCTCACTGTGGCTGAAAATGTTTTCCTTGGCATGCAACCCATTAAATCCGGCGGGATAATCGATTGGAAGCGCATGAATTCCGAAGCGCAAAAACTGGTTGCCAGTCTTGGACTGAATATTGAACCAACAACGCGCATGGGCAGCCTGCCGGTTGGTGTGCAACAGCTGATTGAACTTGCGCGCGTTTTGTTTTCAGGCGCGAGAATCATCATTCTGGATGAACCAACTTCCGCACTTTCTCCCCCTGAAATTGAACAGTTATTTTTAGCACTTCGAAAATTGAAAGCTGAAGGCAAGGGCGTGGTTTTCATTTCACACTTTCTGGATGACGTGCTTGAGATTTCAGACCGCGTTACAATTTTCCGCAACAGCAAACGCGTGGCGACGGAAAAGCGCAGCGACCTTAACAAAGATAAAGTCATTGGCCACATGATTGGCCGTGGGTCAATTGACATGCATATGGGCGAGAGCTCGACCTTGATGTCTGACGACGCGCGCCCTGTGATGTTATCGGCCACTGGGCTTTCCGATGGTCGTATACTCCGTGATGTTTCAATCGCCTTGCGCCAAGGCGAAATTACGGGCGTTTACGGCTTTATGGGAAGCGGGCTTATCGAATTGGCCCGCGCACTTTTCGGCCGACATCATTTGAGCAAGGGCCAAATGAACGTGGATGGGCAAGTGGTTCGTTTCAAGTCAACAGCAGCAGCGCGCCGGGCGGGCCTCGCCTTCGTTCCAGAAAATCGCAACATGATGCTGTTTCGCAGCGAACCGGTGTTCAAGAACATTTCTATCGCAACTTTGCAAAAAATTCACCGACTGTGGCTGAAGCCTAAGCGGGAACGTGAAATTGCGGAATTCCAGATCAGGGACCTACAAATTAGACCGTCGATGACGGATATTAATCTCGGTTCACTATCTGGTGGCAATCAGCAAAAAGTGGCACTGGCGAAATGGCTCACACATTTGCCCAAAGTGCTTATTCTGGCTGAGCCGACACGCGGAATGGATGTGGGCGCCAAAGAAGATGTGATCCGCATCGTCAAAGCCCTGCGTGACAAGGGTGTTGCCGTGCTGGTTCTTTCAAGCGAGCCTGAAACGATTTTGACATTGGCAGACCGCATATGGGTGATGAAGCGTGGCACCATGGTGAGCGAGTTTAGCTCCGGCACAATAACGAAATCAGATTTGTTAAACGCGGCATAAAGGGCGGGGATGAGACGATGAGCACGACAGAAGTACAAGGCCGTGGCCATGACCTGAAGCACATGTTTTATGACCGCCTCAGAACAATAGCACCCCTTCTCACCTTGGCGGCTTTGATCGTTTTCTTTTCGTCCACGACCAGCACCTTTGCCACAATGGATAATGCTGTGAACATTATTCGCCAATTGTCGATCACTGGCATTATTGCGGTCGGACTCACCTTCGTAATCCTGACTGCCGAGATTGATCTTTCGGTTGCGGCCGTTGCCAATGCGGTGGGCATTACAGTCGCCTATTTCACAATCCAACCTGATTATGTGAACATCGCCAATATTCCACTGAATGGTGCAATTGCTATCATCCTCGCATTGCTCACCGCACTCGCCTTTGGTTTGGTCACGGCTTTTGGCATGACCAAGATCGGCATTCCGTCATTCATCATGACTTTGGCCATGATGCAGATTGCCAATGGTGTTTCAGCTTTGCTGATTCGGGGTCAAATTGCCTATCAATATCCAAGCCTCATCACTGTGCTAGGCGCCAAGACGGCATTCAAAATCCCGCTGGGGGTTGATGCGGCGGGCAAGGCCATGTTCATTCCCATTGGTTGGACCATTATTGTCTGCCTCATCTTCTTCATTGTCAGCCATCTTGTGCTCAAATACACCCGCTTCGGTCGCTATGTTTACATGGTGGGTGGTAACCGTGAGGCTGCTGAATATTCGGGTGTAAACGTAAAACTGATTATAGGCTCGGTCATGGTGATCTGCGCCATGTGTTCGGGTATCGCTGGCATGCTTGGCGTAGCCTATTTCGGCTCGGCGCAGCAAAACCAGTTTGATACATTTTTGCTAGATGCCATTGCGGCTGTGGTTGTGGGTGGCACAAGCCTATTTGGCGGGCGGGGCGGCATTGGAAATACCATCATCGGGCTTTTGGTGTTGGGCGTGGTCAACAACGGCCTCGACCATATCCAAATGGATAGTTTCGAAAAAATCCTGATCCGCGGCCTCATCCTCCTCGCGGCACTTGTGATCAATGTCTATGTGGAGAAGTTGCGGGAACGGGGTTGATGTCAGAAAGTGGACAGCCAAGTCCAACCTCTGCAAACAGGTGGCACAGATCACAAGAAAAGTGGCCTGTCCGATATATTGTATCAGACGCAACGAGGGCATCATCAACAATGGCAAAGAGGCTGCGGTAGCAACCGATCAGGTTCTTATTCGGATAGTTGCCAAGGAGATGTCATGTTAATGAGCGGAGAATCTTGGTAAGACGATGGTGTTAGCCCTTTTTGGATCACTGCCGATCATGAGCCAGTTTCGTTTGTCCGTCACCGGTTCCCACCAGATGTCATACGCCAGGTGGTCTGGCTATATTTCCGGTTTACCCTGAGCTTCCGGGATATCGAGGACCTCATGGCCCAGCGGGGCATCGAAGTGAGCTATGAGACGATCCGGATGTGGACCCGGAAGTTCGGGCAGCTGTTTGCCCACAACCTGCGAAAATCAAGACTGGCACCATCGGCTCGATGGTGGTGAGGATTGGTGGGGAGAGAATGTATCTGTGGCGTGCCGTCGATGATGAAGGCGAGGTGCTGGATATGCTGGTGCAGAAACGCCGGAACAAGGCTGCCGCTCTGAAATTGTTCCGCAAACTGCTCAAGAACCAAAGTGTTCATCCCCAAACACTCGTCATGGATGGCTGAGATCAACCTGAACTTAGACATAATCGTCCAAGTTCAGAAAAGTTGATCGAAAATCATAACTTAGGGCGATTTTGATGTTTCCATGAAACATCAAAACGCTCTAGCGTCATACCCTGCTGCAGCTAGCGAACGCGGGTGCAAAGACCGCCATCGGGCTGGCAGGCTTCGAGATAACAATCGTGCTGAGAACTCTCATCTGCCGATCCGCCTCCGCGAACGCAAACAGCAGCGGTTCAAATCGCAAGGTTCAGCCCAGAGATTTCTCGCCACACAATGCCGCCATCTACAACGTTTTCAACCTCCAACGCCATCTCATAAGCCGCTGCAC
>JAYVXY010000115.1:0-18752 GCA_043784785.1 Aestuariivirga sp.
ATGGAGCGCTATCAAGGCATCGTGCCGCTGGGTTCTTCAACGCTGGCTGATGCAGCCCATACTTACTTTGAACAATCCGAACAAATCCCCACGCGGCTTCGTGTGGCAGCTGGCCCCCTATTTGAGCGCGGCGAGAAGAAGCCGCATTGGCGTGCTGGAGCCATATTAGTGCAGCATATTCCGGTTGAAGGTGGCTTGCCGCCTATGAAAATTTCTTCAGGTGATGCGCCCGAAGGTTCTGAAGATGAAATTCAAGAAGACGATAATTGGGTAAAGGCGCGGTTGTTGCTTGACACGGTTGAGGATCATGAATTGCTCGATCCCACTTTAACGGCTGAAGAAATTCTTTACCGCCTCTATCACGAAGATGGCGTAACGGTTTATCCTGCCATCGCCATCAATCGGCATTGCACCTGTTCGCGCGAGACGGTTTCGGTGATGCTCAATAATTTTTCGAGTGCTGATCGCGCCGACATGGTGAAAGACGGCGCAATCGAAGTGGTGTGTGAATTCTGTTCGACGCCCTATAAGTTTACACTGGCTGATTTTGGCCAAGACGCTTAGGCAATAGGCGCAACTCGTTTACGGCCACGACCTTTTTGCCAATCGGGAACAATGAAGCGATTGCCAATTTCACATGCGCCCAGGCAAAGGGAATGCCGATGATGGTAATGGTCAACGCAACGGCGGCTGAAATATGCATCAGTGCCAACCACCAGCCAGCCAGCACAAACCAGATGATATTGCCAATGGTGCCCAAGGTTCCGGTGCCTAAATCCTTTTCACCATAGAGCATGTCACGCGAAACAATATCATAGCCAAAGGGCCAGAATGAGTAACGCGCCAGCATGAAGCAGGCTCTGGCCCAAGGCAGGCCAATGATGGTGATGGCCATGATAATTCCAGCTAAAATCCAAGCGAGCCCCGCAATAAAACCACCAAGCACGAACCATAAAATGTTGAGAATGAGTGTCATGAATTGATCCTCCGATTGACGCGGATATGGGGATGGAGAAGATGGGTTTCAAGATTAAAAATTCTTCCAACCTTTCGACCGTATCACGGCAATATCAAAGCGCGACAGTAATTTAGCCGATATTGGATCGGTTGGTTGATAGCTGTGTTTTGGATTAGGCAAGGGCGGCAAGGTTTTGGCCCCCGCCCCCAGCATTGCCATGCGGGCTGTGCCAAGGGCCGTCAGGTCTGGACTTCCGGCAACGACGACTTTACGATTTAGGACATTGGCGAGGAACTGACCGAAATAGGGATTTTCACTGAGGCCACCATCAATGGAAATAAAGCTGGCTTTACCGCTTAGCCGGTCCATGGCTTTGACAACTTCATGGGCGCGCAGGGCAATGCCTTCAAGCACAGCCTGCATCATATCTTGCCTGGTTGTGTCCAAGCCCATGCCCAGCCAAAGGCCCGATGCGGCCCTGTCCCAATGGGGGCAGGCAAGACCCGAAAGTGCGGGCACAAAAACCAGACCTTGCGAAATAGCGCTTATGGGTTTGAACGCATTAATTTCTGCATAGTCAGCAAATAGTTGCAGGCCCTTGGCCCAATTGACCGCGGATCCCGCATTATAGACTCCGCCATCAACCGCAAAGATTGGCGGCTGATTGGCGATGCGCCATGCCAGTGTTGGCAACAGGCCTGAATCATTTTTGACTGGTCTTGTTGTTCCAGCCAAGGCCAGTGCAAAGGCGCCTGTGCCAAAGGTGATTTTGGTATCACCCGGGTTCATGCAGCCATGGCCAAACAATGCGGCTTGTTGATCAACCAGATTTGCTGTGACCGGAACTGAGCCATTATTGCCAAACGGGCCTGTAGTGGATCTAATTTCAGCGAGGCAATCTTTCGGCACGCCGAACAAGGCACAAAGCTCATCATCCCACTGCAAAGTATCGAGTGACATGAGTGAAGTGCGCGAGGCTGTGGTTATGTCGGTTGCAAAATTTCCGGTGAGACGGTCGAGAAAATAGGAATCGCTGGTGCCCAGCCGCAATCTTCCTGCCGATAATAGAATGCGCGCTTCGGGCACATGGTGCAAAATCCAGCGGAATTTGGATGCCGAGAAATAGGGATCAAGCGGCAAGCCAGCTTTGCTTTGGGTTAGCGTTTCGCCCCCCGTTTCTTTTAGTTCTTCGGTGATGTTTTTGGTTCGGTCGTCTTGCCAGACGATGGCATTGTAAACCGGCTTTCCGGTTTCCTTATCCCAGGCGACAATCGTCTCGCCTTGATTGGCAATGCCGATGGCATCGACCTTGCCCGCCTTCTTGATGCAGCTTTTTATGTGGCCGAGCAGTTCTTCGGCATCATGCTCGACATAGCCAGCTTGTGGGTAGATTTGTTTATGTTCAAAGCTGGCAATTTTTGTGAATGTACCATCGCTATCAAGCGTGAAGGCTTTGGTGCCTGTGGTGCCTTGATCAATGCTGAGGACTTTCATTTTGATTCACTCGCGATCAGCGCCGCCAGTTTGCGACCTTGCAGCATGCAAGCCCCTGCGGTTTCAAGGCCACCTCGCACATTGCCCACCGCAAAGACATCTGGCTTTGAGGTGCGGAATTGATCTGTGGTTTTGGGCGCGGTGTTTTCCTGTTCAATAAAGCCTGCTGCATAGAGCGCATTTTCCGAACGGAATTTTCCGGAGATGATCACACCATCACATTTTATCATCTCAGATTTTCCGTTTGATTCAATTTCGACAGCCTCAACTTGCGTATGGCCGTGAATGGCAATCAATTTCGCATTGCGTTTGATATTCATACCAAAGCCCAGCTTTGCGCCTAGGCCAAAGTAGGATGGTGCATCCAGTGTTGGATTTTCAGTGATCATTGCTACCAGCCTTATTTTCGCATGGCGGCAGGTGAGCAGGCTTGAAAATGACACCCATTCACTGCCGATGATGACGGGACTGGAAAATGGTTTTTGATGTTTGAGATAGACCAGTTGTTGCAATGTGCCGGTGTTCATCACACCTGGCAATCGGTTGCCGCCGATCAATCTTGAGGCGCGGGAGGATTCTCTTGTGCCCGTGGCCAAAATAATGCGGGTGGCCGAGATTTCGGAAATGCCAGTTGCTGAATGAACCCGCATTGTTCCACGCAATGAAAATTCAAGAACTGTTGTTCCGGTTCGAATATCGAGGCTTTGTGATTGGCT
Source organism: Aestuariivirga sp. (assembly GCA_043784785.1). Taxonomy (GTDB): domain Bacteria; phylum Pseudomonadota; class Alphaproteobacteria; order Rhizobiales; family Aestuariivirgaceae; genus Aestuariivirga. Next base: position 3,169 of record JAYVXY010000115.1, read on the forward strand.
GCGCAGTACACTTGCAAATTTTGGCCCGGTTAAAAACCGCTTGCGATTATCAATGCCAAATCCGATGTGGCCACAATGGCGCGGAATGCCGCCTGCTTCCTGCTCACGTTCAAGCACGACAACATCTTTGACCCCTAGCGTATTAAGCTCCATTGCAAGGGCAAGACCAGCGGGGCCTGCACCGATGATGACAATGTTATGATGTTCCACGTTTGGCCGCCTCGAACATGGTGGTGATTTCGGCACCACAATAAAAACCTTGGCAGCGCCCCATCATGGCCCTCGTGCGGCGTTTCAATCCACCGAGATCACCAGCAGGCAATGGCCCCTTACACGCTGCTTCGATTTCACCGCGTGTGACCCATTCACAATGGCAGACAATCTCGCCGCCTTTCATATAGGGGCGGATTGATTGTTCTGCGAGATTTGGAACGGGTGTCCATTTTGCTTCGGGCAGCTTTTTAGGAAGTTTGCCGAAGTTCTTGGCATAAAGTTTTGCCGCATGCTGGGCGATGCCTAAGGCGCCTGTGAGGCCAGTTGATCTTATGCCCGCAACCGTGATCCAGTTTTGATCTTTATGTGCTTCGATCACATAATCCCTATGTTCGGTGGCAGGGCGCAGGCCTGCGTAAATGGCGGTAACATCGATAGCTTCGAGCGCTGGTACCATTTCGACGGCGCGCAATTTTAGCTTTTCGAGTGTTGCGGAATCGGTTGAAGGATTTTCGCGTTCGTCGGTTTCTTCAGCTGTGGGGCCAATGGCGAGATTGCCGAAAATGGTGCGGAACAAGACCACACCTTTGGTGCGTTCATTGGGCACGGGCAAAATGATGCTGCGGGCCAATTTCGCGGCGGGCTTGTCGAACACCACAAACTGGCCTTTACGCGGTTTGATGGCAAAGCTTGGTTCATGCGCCTGCGCCTCAACCTGATCGCCATATAGCCCGGCAGCATTGATCACGATACGGGCAAACACGTCGCCTGCCCTATTTGCAATTCGCCATTCGCCATTCACCAGTTCAACGCCTGTGACTTCCGCATTTCGCAAAATTAGCGCGTCATGGGCGATGGCTTGCTGGGCATAGGCCAATGGGGCTGACCATGGATCAATCACATGCTCGCCCGGCACCAACACAGCGCCCAAAGCTGATTTCGATATTTGCGGTTCGCGGATACGCAATTCAGTTTGCGAGATAAGCCGCACATCAGCGATGCCATTGGCGTGCGCTTTCTTTATGATGCCATCGAGGGCTGCCAACTCTTGCGCGTTCCAGGCCACCACCAGCGCGCCGGTTTCGAGCAAGGGCAAATTGAGCTTCTGACGAATATCAAGATATTCGTCATAGCCCACCTTCATGCATTGCAGTTCCAGCGATTTGGGCGGCGCGTCAAAGCCAGTGTGCAACAAAGCACTGTTGCCCTTGGATACGCCCGATAAAATATCAGCGCATTTCTCCAGCAGCACACACGAAAGCCCGCTCATGGCGAAACGGCGCAAGATCGCCAGTCCCACCACGCCGCCGCCTACTACAGCTATATCGAATCTTTTGTTCATTCCGCCTTTGTTAGCAGAGCGTGATTGCTTCGCAAAAGTCTATCAACTTTTGCGCATCACACTATCACACAAAAAAGGGCAGCCCCAAGGCCGCCCTTCTTAATTTTCATAAATTTGATTAGCTAGCGGAAGCCAAAGCTTTTTCCTGAGCCGCGATGGCGGCCTGGCGCTTGGCGATTTGATCGCCAATTGGTGGGCCTTGGAAGCGCTTACGCTCCAATGCAAACCAAAGCACCAGCAACAACACAATCAAACCGATGGCATAGTTGATGAGGATGTCAAATGGAGGCTGAATGCCAGCATACATCAAGATCAAAACACCGATCATCGTGATGATGGCGAAGGGCTTTGACCAAACACCAAGCCGGAAGGGGCCGAATGTTGTCCAGGTTTTTCCTTCCGCCCAGAAACCAGCCGCAATTGGCATGGCGTAAGAGACATAAAGGAACAATGCACAACCAGCTGCCAAAGCAGCAAAGGCAGGTGAGTAAAGCGTGGCCAAGACGGCCAACACTGCACCCAACCAAATCGCCGCAACAGGCGTGCGGTAAGTTGGGTTTACAGCTGCCAATGTTTTTGAAGCTGGCAGACCGCCATCGCGCGCAAAGGCGTAGATCATGCGCGAGGTAGAGGTTAAGCCAGCCAAAGCGCAGAGGAAGTTTGCAACCACGATGCCAATTGCCAACAGGGATTTCAGCAATGTTGGTGCTGGAAGGTTGTTGAACAAGTTGAACCAAGCGCTACCGCCATCCTTCGCAGAGGCAACCATATCAGGCGTGGCAACCACGAATGAAATGGCCATAACCAAACCAAACACCAGTGACCAGAACACGGAATGCAACATGCCTTTTGGCACAGCATTACGTGCATCGCGGGTTTCTTCCGAGGTGTGAGCCGAAGCATCAAACCCGGTGATCGTGTAGAGTGGATAGAGCAGACCGATCAAGAAGGCGATGATTGCAGGGCGTGCTGTTGGAACATAGCCGCCACCTGCATCGCCTGTGTTGTTCACAAACGAGAAGATGCGCGAGAAGTCATGGCCAGCACCCCAAGTGAGGAAGGTGATGATCAAGACGATGGCAACTGCGAAAATGAGGTAGCCCGAAAAGTCCGTCAACATGGTGGTGACCTTGATGCCGAAATGATTGAAAAGGGCTTGTGCACCCGTAATCAAAATAACAGCAAAAACTTGAACCCAATAAGCGTGATTGTTGAAGGCGGTGACTTGATCCAATGTCATATCTTTTGGCAGAGGATCGGTGGCCATGGCAGTCCAACTGCCGACGTCGACATGAAATACACCCGCTAATACGAGATCGCGGAACAATTGCCAGACACCGACATTTACTGAGGCAACAACGAAAATCAGACCAAGCAAATTGATCCATGCCGTAGCCCAACCCCAACCACGTCCTCCAAGAATGGATGACCAATGATAAAGACCACCAGCTGTTGGATAGGCTGATGCGATTTGACCTAAACAAGCCGCAACGACGAGTGCGAAAATACCGCCGACCAGCCAGCCAATAACGATTTCAAAACCGCCACCGGTTGATAAGGCAAGTGGATAGGATGTGATGCCACCTGCGAGGATGCAGATGATTGAAAATGAAATTGCGAAATTTTGGAACCCGCCCATGCGCCGCGATAATTCCTGCGCATAGCCCATGCCGTGGAGGACTTTTTCGTCCTCGTTCATATGTTTATTGTCTGCCATTTGGCACTCCCTCGCGCATTCAAGGGATGAACACGCATTGTCATTGATTATGTCAGAAAACGCGAGCCCCCACTCTTGTTTCCCCCGACACTCCCCTTAACCACATTGTGGCCGCTTTGAGGCAAAGCGTCAACACTAGCTGATGAGTCCAGTGTGCGGCGCACCATGACGGATTCGTAAATTCTGTTGTCGCGCGCGCACTTCCAATCGGCTTGATGCGTGTTATGGTTTGACAATGACAGACACAGTTCACAACCGCCGGGCTGGCGGCCGCGAGGGGCGACGCATTTTGCGTGGTGCTCCGATGATTTCATTTCCCACTTTAGTGCGCGAGATTCCGACTTATAATCTGGTGCCTGATGAGGCGGTGGAACTGATCCACCAGGAGTCGCTCAAGATTTTATCTGAAGTCGGATGCGAGTTCCGTGATGACGATGCCGTTGAGCGGTGGAAAAAAGCGGGTGCCGATGTACAAGGTACGCGGATTCGCATCGCGCCCGAATTGTTGATGAGCCTGATTGCCAAAGTGCCTTCTGAATTCACGCTGCATGCGCGCAACCCGGAGCGCACGGTGAAGGTGGGCGGCAAGAATACCGTTTTTGTGCCAATGTATGGCGCGCCCTATGTGCGCGACCTCGAGGGCAAGCGGCGTTATGGATCGCTGGACGACCTGCAGAATTTCCATAAGCTGGCCTATATGGCGCCGCAGCTGCATTCATCGAGCTCGATCATTTGCGAACCGATGGAAGTTCCAGTGCCCAAGCGCCATCTGCATATAATCCAGTCCGCCCTCACCCATTCCGACAAACCGTTTATGGGTATCGTCACCTCCAAGGATCGTGCTGAAGATGTGATGAAGATGGCGGGCATTGTGTTTGGCAACGAGTTTGTGAAAGATAATTCGGTTGTCGTGTCGATCACCAATTGCAACTCACCCTTGGTGTGGGATCAGACTATGCTGGATGCGATACGGGTTTATGCTTCGCATAATCAACCCTTGATTTTGGCACCCTTTGCTCTGTGTGGTGCTTCGACTTCGGCCTCAGCGATTGGCGCCGTGGCCCAGGTAAATGCCGAGGCGTTGGCGGGCGTTGCCTTTACGCAATTGATCCGTGCCGGGTCGCCCCAAATCTATGGGCAGTTTATGGTGACGGTGGATATGAAAACCGGTGCGCCGATGGGGGGAACACCCGAAGCGGCGCAGATGATGTTTGTGATGGGCCAGTTGGCGCGCAAATATAAATTGCCTTGGCGCACATCAGGTTTTCATGTCGGCTCCAAACTCAATGATGCCCAAGCCGGTTATGAATCCAATATGCTGATGCATGCCGCGATCTTGTCGGGTGCAAATTACATCTGGCATGTGGCGGGTTGGCTGGAGGCGGGATTGGCTTGTGGCTATTCCAAATTCATGACGGACTGCGAGCAGCTAGGGGCTTGGTATAAATATGCAGGCGGCTTGAAGTTTGATGATTTTAAAGATGCCATGGCTGCGGTGCGCGAAGTGGGTCCGGCCGGGCATTTTCTGGGCACCGCGCACACACTAGAGCATTTTGAAAAAGCCTTCTTCATGCCCACCATCATGGATTTCAACCCTTATGAGCAATGGTCTGCCGAGGGGGCCAAGGATCATGACACCCGAGGCCGTGAAAAGGCCAAGGCGGCGCTGGCGGCTTATGAAAAACCCAAGATGGATGAAGGCATTGCTGAAGGCTTGAATGAATTTGTAGCCAAGCGCGAACGCGAGTTGCCGAATTTGATGAATTGAACATTGTGCAAATTTTTGTTGATGCTGATGCCTGCCCAGTGAAGGATGAAGCGGCCAAAGTGGCGGCGCGGCATGATCTTTTAATCCACTATGTTTCAAACTCGCATATGCGGTTGCCATTTGGCGACAAGGTTAAACGTGTTGTCGTAGGTGGTGCGGCTGATGCTGCTGATGACTGGATTGTTGAACAGCTAGCACCCCAGGACATTGTGATTACCGCAGATGTGCCTTTGGCGGCACGGGCCCACAAAAAGGCTGCCCATGTGATTAATCACAATGGCAAAGCTTTCACTGAAGATTCAATTGGCATGGCACTGGCGATGCGAAACCTGATGTCGCAGTTGCGTGAGACGGGTGATGTCAAAGGCTCCAATCTGGTTTTCACACCCGCTGATCGCTCGCGCTTTTTGCAAGTTTTGGAGAACACCATATTGGCCATTAAGCGGGCTGCTGCAATTTAATGGCGATGTGCTAATCTGAGGTTATGCAAGATTACATCACCTCCGCCCTCGCTACACTTCTTGTTGTCGCTGACCCGATTTTTCTGAGCGCCATGTTCCTGGGCCTCACCCATGGGCTTTCGGTGCATGAACGCCGAGAAGTGGCGCTGCGTGGGGCGTTGATTGCCTTTTGTATTTTGGTGGCGGCGGGGCTTGGTGGGGCACGACTCCTTACCTTGCTGGGCATTTCGCTTTCGGCGTTTCGCATTGCCGGCGGTTTGCTGCTTTTATCTTCGGCAGCCGAAATGGTGTTTGATCGACGCTCAGCGCGCCTGCAAGACACAGCCAAGACGGCTGTTGATGTTGATCATGTGAAAAACATTGCTGCCTTTCCGCTGGCCATTCCCTTGATGGCGGGCCCCGGCGCCATCACGGCGATGATTTTGCTTTCTGGCAAAGCCCAGGGTTCGGTTGAGTTGCTGTCGGCATTGTTTGCGGTGGCGGCCTGCGTGATGCTCGCCTGCTATTTGTGTTTTTTAATTGCTGAACAGATTTCGAAGACCATGGGCATTACCGGCAGGGCGGTGATTTCGCGCCTGTTGGGCATTATCCTGGCCGCGCTGGCGGTGCAGTTTATCATTGATGGCGTCAAGGTCATCGTTGCATAAAAAAAGAGGGATGAGCATTGCCCTCTTGCGAGAAGCGCTCATCCCTTTGTTGGCTCCGTGTGAAAGCGAATTAACACGAACGATATTTTCTTCAAAAACGCTTGCGCGACCTTCTTCGAAAACACTTACCAAGTGCACCAGTTGTGATTTTGGAAATGGGAGGATCCTAATCGAATTGTGCTACGCAATATGTATCGCAAGGCCTGTGCCAGTTCTTAAGGAAATCTAAATATTTTGTAAACCACTGTACTTAAAGCATAAAATATAATTTCCAGAAAACACATTTAGGTCTTTGCACTTTACCCAAGGTGATAATTTGTGCATCGCACCATCTAAAAAGGCAGCAGATTAGGATGGCTGATTAGTTTTTAACCAGTTGGTCAAACGGCCTAGACCCTCTGCGAGTTTGTTTTCTTCCTTTAAATAACACATGCGCAAATAGCTCTCACCAGCTTGGCCAAAGGCAATGCCCGGAGCAAACCCCACATTCGCCTCATCAATAATGCGCAAGGCTGTCGCCATGGAATCGGTCATGCCATCAATGCCGAAGAAAGCGTAGAATGCACCGTCTGGTACTGAGAGGCGAATCTGTGGAACATCTTTCAGCGCTTCAATCACCGTGTCGCGGTTCTTGGCCGCTTTAGCGACTTGCAACTTGATGAAATCATCGCCCTCATCCAAAGCGGTTACACAGCCGCGCTGCATGAAGACTGCGGTTCCGGAGGTGTTATATTGGATAACGCGCTCGATCACCGGGCCTAAAATTTTCGGCGCTTGAATCCAGCCCACGCGCCAGCCCGTCATGGCCCAGTTTTTGGAAAATGTGTTACAGAGAATCAGCTGTTCTTCGCTGTAACAAATATCTAGAAATGATGGCGCGCGGCTTGCACCATCAGTGCCATAATAAAACTGCGTATAAACTTCATCGGCCAAAATCCAGATGCCGGATTTGCGGCATTGATCGCGGATGGCAACGAGATCAGCTTTGCTGGCCACCCAGCCCAAAGGGTTCGAAGGCGAACACAGGCAAATGGCTTTGGTGCGCGGGGTTATGCTGGCAAACAGGCGGTCCAAATCCAGCGCCCATTTTCCGTTGGCGAATGTCATGGGCACTTCGACGGGCCTGGTGCCCTGAATGCGCAAAGGCCCCGCATAATTGGGCCAGGCAGGGGTGGGGATGATGATCTCATCGCCATCAGCGGCGATAATTTGAATAGCGGTTTGGATGGCCTGCATGCCGCCACCGGTGACACAGAAATTATCGACATCGAATTGCCGATCAAAGTGCCGTGCGTGGTAACGCACCAAAGCTTCGCGCAATTCAGGAATGCCGCGCTGGAAGGTGTAAAAGGTTTCGCCTTTGAGAAGACTTTCGCTGGCGGATTTCGAAAACCTCTCTGGCGTTGGCAGATTGCCTTCGCCCGACCAGAAGGGAATGATGCCGGGCTTGGTGAAGCCATGCATGGCGGCTTTGACAATGCCGCTGTCAGGTTCGATCTGGGCGGGGCCTGTGAGTTTGGAAATGAGATTCATCGTGCCACATTGCAAATAAAAAGCCCGGGTGTCTAGCGCCTGGGCTTTCAATAAAGACGTGGTTCGAAGTTTACTTCTTCTTGGCTGCTGTAACAGCTGCTGGCTTAACCAAAGCGTCGCGGATTTCCTTGAGCAGAACTTCAGTTGTCGAAGCAGCAGCTGGTGGTGCTGGTGGCTCAGCCTTTTTCAGACGGTTGGAGAACTTGACGAGCTGGAACAAGATGAACGCGAGAATCAAAAAATCGATCAGCACGGTGATGAAGTTGCCATAGCCCAATGTCGCGCCTTGTTTCACGGCATCAGCATAGTTTGTGGCAGTCACAGTATTCTTCAGCGGCAAGAAGTAATTGCTGAAGTTGGCACCTCCGGTCGCTGCGCCGACGAGTGGCATGATCAAATCATCGACAACGGATGATACGATCTTGCCGAAAGCGCCGCCCATGATCACACCGACAGCAAGATCGAAGGCATTGCCCTTAAATGCAAAGTTTTTAAATTCATCCCACATCGTTTAGTCCCCCTATTAAACCCACGCACTGACATCCCTGCCAGATTGAAGCGTTGGCCAAAGTTTCTAGCTTAAGTACTGAGCTTGCAAAAGCGAATTTTAAGCGACGATCAACCATATCGTGCTGGCAATCCGTTCGCTTTGGCCATAGTTTCCAGAATATGAACACAAGGCAAGATTTTTTCCCCGAGATACGACCCTATGCCAGTGGTCGCCTACAGGTTTCAAGTTTGCATGAGATCTATTACGAGGAATGCGGCAATCCAAAGGGCAAGCCTGTGGTGGTTTTGCATGGTGGGCCGGGTGGCGGCATATTTCCGAATTTGCGGCGTTTCCACGATCCAACGCATTACCGCATCATACTTTTTGATCAGCGCGGCTGTGGCGCTTCAACGCCCTATGCCTGCCTGGAAGAAAACACCACGCAGGATTTGGTGGCTGATATGGAGCGCCTGCGGATTCATTTAGGCGTTGAACGCTGGCAAGTGGTGGGTGGGTCCTGGGGGTCAACATTGGCGCTGGCCTATGCGGAGGCTTATCCCTCGCTTGTGACGGAATTAATTGTGCGCGGCATATTTACGGTACGCCAGGTTGAAGTGGATTGGCTTTACCAACATGGCGCCAGCATGTTGTTTCCGGATTTTTGGGAAGATTACGCGAAACCTATTCCAGAGGCCGAACGTCATGATTTTGTGAAGGCCTATCATCAGCGTTTGACGGGACGTGACGAGGCCGCAAAAATTGCTTGCGCGCGCGCCTGGAGCCAATGGGAGGGGGCAACATCTTCTCTATTGCCGAACCCCAGTCGTGTAGCAGAATTTGGCGAAGATAGATTTGCCATCGCCTTTGCCAGCATTGAAGCGCATTACTTTTTCAACAGAGGTTTTTTCGAAACGGATGGCCAGTTGTTGCGCGATGCTGTTCGATTGGCGGAGATACCGGGTGTGATCGTTCAAGGGCGCTATGATGTGATCACGCCGCCGGCCACAGCCTATGCATTAAGCAAGGCTTGGCCCAAGGCAAGATTGGAAATTATCTCCGATGCTGGTCATACCGGAAGCGAGCCCGGCAATGTCGATGCCATGGTGCGGGCGACGAATGAGTTTGTTGGGTAGATTGAGTTTATCGCCGTTGTGTCTTCTGACCGACTGTCATTCCCGCACTTGTTGCGGGAATCCATTGTTCAACGTGGGCAATACACGAATATGCGTAGCGGTTTTATTTCCAACTCAACAACGACCTATTTTCAAGACGCTTCGCTTGATCGACTATCTCGTAGCCTGACAAATGGATTGCCGGAACAAGTCCGACAATGACAGGGGACAAGAATCTAAATCCCCACAAAAGGCTGGGCTAATCTGGCCCAGAGGCTTTTGAATTTGGCTTGGGTTTCGAAGGCCACGACGCAGATGCAATCTTCATCCGAATCGACAATCGGTTGATGCTCAATCTCGTGATCCAAATCGGCCACATCACCGGGTGTGAAGCGGCCCATATGATCGTGATATGAGCCTTTGAGGATCAGCGTGAGTTCTTCACCGCCATGGCCATGTTCTGGCATGGTGCGCCCGTGACCTAAACGCAACAATTTCAATTTGGTTTTTGTGTCTTTGGACAAGAGCACATCAAACACGGCCACACCGGGGGCTTTCTTGTGCCAATTGATCTCGCTCATCGAAATGCCGCCTAAGGCCCGCGAAAGGGCAAGGGGCAAATCGCTTTGCTTTTTAGGTTGAGGCTTTGGGGCCATCACAGCATCAAGGCTGGCCAAAGTGGCAGCGCGGCACAGATCAGAGACGGGTGCTTCAGCTTGGTTCGCCAAGATTCCACCACCAAGACTTTCGGCATTGCGAAAAGTATCGCGGCATTGTGGGCAAAGGCTCAAATGAGATGCCACAAGAATGCCATGCGCTTCACCCACAGTGCCTGCGGCAAAGGCCAGAATGGTGGCATCATCGAGATGATGGGTGATATTCAATTCATCGACTCCAATAATTTGCGTAAACGTTGATAACCCAAGCGCATACGGGATTTGACAGTGCCCAACGGAATTCCAAGCCGCGTTGCGATCTCTGATTGTGGTACGTCTTCCACGAAGGAAAGGATCAATAAATCACGCTGTTCCACCGGAATTTGGGCCAAAGCCAGGGTTACATGGTTATCTTCTTGTGAACGACCCAGTGTTTCCTCGGCTCCTGCACTTAAATCCGGCGCATCAAAATCTTCCAAATCGGTATAGAGCTGGGCTCTTTCGCGGCGCAGTTTATCAATGCGCAAATTACGCGCGATGGTGAAAATCCAGGTTGAGACCGAGCCTTTTTCGGTTGAAAACATGGCTGCCTTTGACCAAACCGCGATCATGGTTTCCTGCACCAAATCTTCGGCTTGTTCTGAATTAGACCCTTTGCGCATCATGAAACTTTTCACGCGCGGGGCAAAATGATCAAACAGTACAGCAAAGGCCGCACGATCCTTGGTTGCGGCAACGCGCACCAGCAAACTCACAAACTGGTCGCCGCGTGGGTTGACTGCTGAAACTTCAGTCATGTTGAGTATTGCAAATGCCACAGCCGCTTAACCACTGGTTGATGGCTTTTAATACGGCTTTTGGCAGGATGTGGATCACTGGAGTTTGCGCTCGATGGTTTCGTTGAACTCTTTGGTAAACACCATTTTCTTGCCTTCATAAGCCTCTATTTTACCCCAGACAATCCAATGGGTTTTTGTGGCGGTCAACCTGCCATAAGTCTCGGTGCGGGCTTCCCATTTGCCGCGCTTTCGCCCTTCAGTCCAATGGGTTTCCATTTTGGCTGATAAAGGATCATCCGGCATGATCGAATAATTTTCACGGCCAGCGCCCCAGATCACCATGCCATGGGGTTTGATTTCCTGGGTGCCGAAATCATCAATGATCGACATTGTGGTTTCACCGGTTTTTTTGTTCACCTTTACGTCGCGTTTATGAAAAGACTTTTTGATTTCTTTAAGTGCTGCTGGTGTGGCGGCCTCAGGCTTGGCAAACTCAACTTTGCGTTCGTCATCAATCTTCTTGCGAATGGGAAGATTAAGCGAAGACTTTCCGGCAAAAACATTGAGCTTCACAGGCTCAGCCACCGGCCACATCATCGGGAAATAGCTGGTTGAGATCGAGACGCGCAGCTTATGGCCTTTGGGCACAGCCCAAGCAATGTCATCGAGTTTTATCTTCATGGTATAGCGCTTGTAGGGTTCAAGCGGAGTTGGATATTCGCGGCTGTCGCGCATGCACAGATTTTGCAAATGATAGGTAATGCGGCTGACCTCGCCTGATGGCCAGACGTCATTCAAACGCACGGCCACATGGGCCACGGGCTTATCGACCATGAATTCCAAATCAATTGTCGGCTGGCCAACAATATCGATAGCATCGGTGAGGGCTGGACTATCAAAGCAAATGGATTGTGCATCATCCTTGGTTTGATCGCCTGGAAATTCCGGGCCGAGCCAGATGATGCAATATTCACCGCCATCAAAACCTGTGGTTTGCTTTGAGGTGATCGACAGCATTTTTTCAGGCCCTGCTTCATCGGCAATGCCTTTTGCCGAGAGCGAGAAGGTTTTGGTTTCAGTGTTGCCATAACCCCAATAGGAATCAGCGATCCAGCGACCAGAAATTTCTGACGGAAATTTACCGGGCTTATAAGCATCCATAACATAGACGCGGTAATCCGGATCAGCATTCACATCGGTGTTGATGTCTTTTAAGTATTGATCCCACCAGCGCAGCATTTCCTGAAGAAAGCCAATCTTGGGTTCAGGCACAGCAAAATGTGGATATTTATGCACCCATGGGCCGACAATGGCTTTGCGCGGGCAACGAAGACCCCGCATCAGGCGCGGAACGGCATTGGAATACGCATCATTCCAGCCGCCGACAACGAGTGTTGCGGCAGTGATTTTGCCGAAATCTTCATTCACTGAGCCGTGTTTCCAATAGGCATCACGGTGCGGATGTTGCAGCCATGGAATCAATAGGAATGGTTCGTTCTTCAACCGCTCCATCCATAGCTTTTTCCATTTTAGCCCAACGATTTTTGGATCAGGCGGGCGCGAGGAATAGGCCAGCATGGTGGCGGCCCAGCCCAAGTTTTCATTCAGCAGGGTGCCGCCCTTATAGTGAATGTCATCTTCATAGCGATCATCAGTCGAGCAGATGGTAACGATGGCTTTGAGCGCTTCGGGTTGGCGGGCCGCCACTTGCAGCGCGTTAAAGCCGCCCCAAGAAATACCGAACATGCCGACTTTGCCGTTGCACCATTTCTGTTTGGCCAACCATGCGATGACTTCAATTGCATCATCCTGCTCCTGCTTGGTATATTCATCCAGCATGATGCCTTCGCTGTCGCCAGAGCCGCGCATATCCACACGCACCGAAGCATAACCGTGGCCAGCGAGATAAGGATGGGTCAACGCATCGCGCACATGGGTGCCATCACGCTTGCGATAAGGCAGATATTCGAGAAGTGCCGGAACCTTGTTCTTGGCCGCGTCAATGGGAATGAACATGCGGGCCGCCAATTTCACACCATCGGACATGGTGATCCAGAAATTTTCGACTTCCTTGATGGCGCGGGGGAATTTGGTGATGGTTTTGAGGGTCATGATTTCCTTATGCCGCAAAACGCTTGATGACGGCAATAATGCTTGCAAAAGAATCTGCGGCAGGTTGGCTCATATGGCGGGCGCGCAGGAAGGCGTGGACGAGCAGCGGTTCATCGCGCAGTTCCGCCTCAACACCAGCGGCTTTGAGTTTTGCGGCGTAATCCTTGCAGTCGTCATGCAAGGGATCAAGGCCGGCCGCCACCAAGAAGGCGGGCGACAGATTCCTAAAATCGGTTTCGCGCAGGGGCTCGGCATATTTATGCGGGCTGCCCTTATATGTGTCGCGGTAATAGATCACGTCTTTGGTGGAAAGGCCTGGTGCTTGGGCTTGCGTGAGATATGAACCCTTGGTCATGTCACCACCAAGACCCGGATAGATCAGGATTTGCGCCTTGATTTTTGGGCCGTTTACATCGCGCGATTTCAGGCACAAGGCCGCCGCGAGATTGGCGCCAGCACTATCACCGGCCACAATGCATGTGCCGATATTGTTTAAAACCGCGTAAGCATCGTCGAAGGCGGCGGGGAATGGATGTTCAGGTGCCAAGCGATATTGCACGGCAATCACTTCAACCTGCGCTTGATCAGCGATTTCAGCGCAAATTGAGTCATGGCTCTCAATGCCGCCCACGACGAAGCCGCCACCATGGAGGTAAAGCAGTTTCGCTTTCGCATTGGCGGTTGTATAGCGGCGGCAGGAAATTTCACCGACTTTGAAATCAGTTGTCGCTACGCTTGCGGGACGCTGCGCCGCGAAATGCGCGCAATATTTGTCATAAAAAGCACGCTGCTGCTCCATGGTAAAATTGACGGCATCAGCGGGGTAAAGCTTTTCGCCTTCGATCAGGAAGGCGCGTATGCCTTCATCCTTCACGGTCGGATACTTATCACTCATGCCGAAATGGTTTCAGCGGCAAGGCGCAGGGCTTTGATGTTGGCGGCATAGTCATTGCCTTTGAAAATGCTGGAGCCTGCGACCAGTGCGTTGGCACCAGCCTTGACGACGGCACCTGCGTTTTCGGCGGTAATACCGCCATCGACTTCAATATCAATGTTGCGGCCCGCGACGAGGACTTTGGTTGCGCGGATTTTCTCGAGCATTGCGGGAATAAAGCTTTGACCACCAAAGCCAGGATTAACAGTCATGATGAGAATGAGGTCGAGCTTATCAAGCACATGCTCAATTGAAGAAAGTGATGTAGCGGGATTGAGCGCCACGCCCGCTTTTTTGCCCAGCGCCTTGATGGCTTGCAGCGAGCGATCGAGATGTGGGCCTGCTTCGGCGTGAACAGTGATGAGATCAGCACCCGCACTGGCAAATTGCTGCAGATAAGGATCGGCGGGGGCGATCATCAAATGCACATCAAACATTTTCGCTGTGCATTTACGGATCTTCTGCATGACGGGCGCGCCAAAGGTGATGTTCGGCACAAAGTGGCCATCCATCACATCAATATGAATCCAATCAGCACCGCCTTGATCGACGGCTTTGACCTCATCACCGAGTTTGGAAAAGTCGGAGGCAAGGATGGATGGGGAGATGATTAAGGGACGCATTTTCATAGCACCCCTTGTAGATGGAAATTTATGGAAGGTGAAGCGGTTCAGTATCATCCCTCCCCTGCTTCAGGGGAGGGTAGACGCGGAACGCGGCGGGTGGGGCTTGCGAAATTCAATGTCGAACCCCTTCTGTCACGCAAAGTGCGTGACTCCCTCCCCTGAAGCAGGGGAGGGATTTTAGAAATTACAGCAGCTTGCCCATGGCAACGGCAGTGTCACTCATGCGGTTGGAGAAGCCCCATTCATTGTCGTACCAGGAGAGGATGCGCACAAAGGTGCCTTCCAGAACCTTGGTTTGATCCATGTGGAAGGTGGATGAATGGGAATCATGGTTGAAGTCGATGGAAACATTCGGCTGGGTGGTGAAACCCAAAATGCCTTTCAAATAGCCTGCAGAAGCCTTCTTGATGGCGTCGTTGATTTCTTCAACTGTGGTCTTGCGCTTGGCCACGAATTTGAAATCAACAACCGACACATTCGGCGTTGGCACGCGAATTGAGGTGCCATCCAGGCGGCCTTTGAGTTCAGGGATCACCAAGCCGATGGCTTTGGCAGCACCAGTCGAGGTTGGGATCATGCTCATGGCGGCAGCGCGACCACGATAGAGATCCTTGTGCATCGTATCCAAGGTTGGTTGATCACCGGTATAGGCATGGATGGTGGTCATGAAGCCATGGTCAATGCCCACAGCGTTATGCAGAACCGAAACCACCGGGGCTAGGCAGTTGGTGGTGCATGACGCGTTCGAGACAACGATGTGATCCTTGGTGAGGCCCTGATGGTTCACGCCGTAAACCACGGTGAAATCAGCACCCTCAGCCGGAGCCGAAACCAGCACGCGCTTGGCACCAGCGGTTAAATGCGCCGAGGCCTTATCCTTGGCGGTGAAGATGCCAGTGCATTCCAGAGCGATATCAACGCCCAGTTCTTTCCAGGGCAGCTGCGATGGGTCTTTGACAGCAGTAACCTTGAACTTGTCGGTGCCGATGTTGATGGAATCGCCTTCAACGGTCACAGCATGGGGAAAGCGGCCATGCACGGAGTCAAAGCGCAACAAATGGGCATTGGTTTCAACCGGGCCCAGATCATTGACAGCAACGACTTCAATATCGGTGCGGCCTGATTCATAGATAGCGCGCAACACATTGCGCCCAATCCGGCCGAAGCCATTAATTGCAACTCTTACCTTAGCCA
>JAYVXY010000116.1:0-6267 GCA_043784785.1 Aestuariivirga sp.
CCATTGATATCGGAACGGGCAGCGTCCGCGCCGCCTTGGTCGATGCCGAAGGCGAGATTGTGTGTATTGAAGCCCGCGAACATGAGCAGATTGTGCCACGGTTCGGCTGGGCTGAGCAGCGCGTTGATGATTGGTGGCACGGCACCGTGCAGGTCATTCGGGCGGTGTTGGCCAAAGTTGATCATGCAGCGGGACGCATTTCCGCCATTGCAGCTTGTGGCCAGATGCATGGAACGGTCTTGGTTGATGGTGCGGGCAATCCCACGCGGAGCACCGCACCTTTGTGGAATGACAAACGCACCGTGGATTTGGTGCGGGCGTTTGAGGCTAGCAATCTGCCTTCAAGTTATCTGAGTGAAAGCGGCAATCCGCCAACTCCGGCATGGCCCGGTTTCAAATTGGCGTGGCTGCGCGATAATGACTTCAAAGCCTATGATGCAGCAGCGCATATACTGATGCCCAAGGATTACATTAACCTGCGTCTCACCGGCGAAGTCGCCATGGATACAGGCGATGCCTCTTGTAGTTTTCTGATGAATCCCAAGACCAGGGCTTGGTCGTCTGTAATGATTGCGCGTTTGGGATTGGATGCGGCAAAATTGCCGCCGATCCGCGAGCCTTTGGACATTCTGGGTTCGATCACCAAAGCTGCCGCCGCTGCAACAGGACTTACTGAAGGCACGCCTGTCTTGGTAGGGGGAGCGGATTATCCGGTGGCGTTATTGGGTTCAGGCGCTTGTCGCCCCGGTCTTGTGTCGGATGTAACTGGCACTTCGTGCATTCTCACACTCATTGCCAAAGCTCCACTTCTCGATTCTGAAATCTGCAATGTGGCAACGGTTGAGGGCAATTGGGGGCCATTCGCGCTGCTTGAAACGGGTGGCGATGCTATGCGCTGGGCACGGCGGGCACTGCATGAACGAACTTTGAGTTACGACGATATGGTGGCCAAAGCAGAAACCGCTCCGGCAGGAGCCGATGGTCTGTTCTTCATGCCTTATCTCACGGGCGAGAGACTGGGTGAACACCGCAACGCCCGTGCACAGTTTTTTGGTATTGGTGCCGCCCATGGTTTGGGTCATATGCATCGGGCGGTGATGGAAGGGGTCGCCTTTGCGGTTGCCCGCCATTTGGCAATCATGGAAAAGGCAGCGGGCCAAAAACTGGAACGGGTTATCGCGTCGGGCGGTGGTGCCAAAACTGCGCTATGGTTGAAAATCAAAGCCAGTATTTATGGCATTCCCGTTGTGGTGCCGAAAGAGCCGGAATGCGGCGTCATCGGTTGTGCTGCCATGGCAGCCACCGCCACCGGGCAATACGCAACCATCCATCAAGCCATTGAAAAATACGTGCGTTATGCTGATGAGGTGAAGCCCGATGCAAAATGGCAGGGCATCTACAAGCGCGCCCAACCTTTTTTCAACAGGCTCTATGGGCATTCGCAAGTGCTTTACGATGATCTCGATGCTCTACTTAAAACTTCAGGAGAGAAGGCCTATGCATGATATTCTCAACACCTTCCGCAGTGACCTTTACAAGGGCAAGCATGTGTTGGTCTCTGGTGCCTCCAGCGGCATTGGCCTTGGCATTGCGCAAGGCTTTGCAGGTTTGGGTGCAACGGTGATTGCCACCGGTACCTCGCTTGAAAAACTCAAAGCTGCCAAAGTCGACCCCGCCAACGCCAATATCAGGTTTGAAACTTTAGATGTGCGTGACCGCAAGGCGATTGATGCATTTATGGCCACGCTCACGCAACTTGATGTGTTGGTGAATGCGGCTGGTATTGTAAAGCCGGAAGAAGAATTTACCGAAGAAGGCTTCCTCGAAGTGATTGATGTCAATCTCACCAGTGCCATGCGGTTGGCCATGGCGGCGCGTGGGCTGCTTGCCAAATCACATGGCGTCATTATTAACACAGCTTCGATGCTGAGTTATCTCGTGGATGATTCCGTGCCCGCCTATTGTGCCAGCAAAACCGGCATTGTTGGCCTCACCCGCGCCTTGGCGCATCGGTTTGGCCCGCAAGGTATTCGGGTGAATGCGATTGCCCCAGGCTATCACAAAACCAATATGACCAAGCCTTTATGGAATGATCCTGTTCCGGCTGAAAAGATTTCTAATAAAACGGCCTTGAAGCGCTGGGGCACAGTTGAAGACCTCGTCGGCACTGCATTATTTATGGCGTCACCCGCTGCACTCTACGTGACGGCAACGACGCTGCCAGTCGATGGCGGCTATGTTGTGAGTGGATTCTAAACATGAACAGTATCAAAAACATTGGCAGGCCTGCACATCAACAAATGTACTGTTCCACCACAGATGTGATAGTGCATCATGGGTGAGGTGATGACAGGTCGTTCCTATGGTGGCCCCGGCAAATATATTCAGCGCGCGGGTGAAATTTCTCGGCTTGCCGATCATTTGAAGCCACTGGGAAAGTCGGCATTTTTGCTGGTTGATGGATTTGTGCACGACACCTATGGCGCAATGATTGCCGAGACACTGAAGAACGCCAATCTCAATTTCACCACGGCGCGTTTCAACGGTGAGTGCTGTGAAGAAGAAATCACCCGTGTCACCGAACTGGTGAAGGCAGCAGGCGCTGACATTGTGGTGGGCATCGGTGGTGGCAAAACCGCCGACACTGCAAAGATGGCCGCAATTGCAACACGCGCCCGCATTGTGATCGTGCCAACTATTGCCTCAACTGACGCACCTTGCAGCGCCATTGCTGTGCGTTATTCGGCCCATGGCATCTATCAGGAGGCGCATTTCCTTTCTCGTAATCCTGACGTGGTGATTGTGGATAGTGCGTTGATCGTCAAAGCCCCAGTGCGGTTTCTCGTATCTGGCATAGGCGATGCCCTCTCAACCTGGTTTGAAGCGCGCTCCAACATGGATTCACATTCCAACAATCTGGTCTCACCGAATATGCCCATGACTGCAGCAGGTGTGGCCATCGCCAAGACCTGTCATGAGGTTTTAATGCGGGATGCCATGGCAGCCAAGCTCGCTGTCGAACGTGGCGCGCTCACTTTGGCCGTTGAAAATATTATTGAGGCCAATACGCTGCTCAGTGGTTTGGGTTTTGAAAATTGTGGCGTATCTGCCGCTCATGGTATCCATGACGGTTTGACCGTGCTCGACGAAACCCATGGCTATTTCCACGGCGAGAAAGTGGCTTTTGGTGTGCTGTGTCTGCTGATGCTTGAGGGCCGGGCACTTGATGAAATTGTCGCAATGACTCGCTTTTGTCGTGATTTGGGATTGCCCACACAACTGACTGACCTCAATCTGGGAAATGTGAGCAAGGACGATCTCAGCAAGGTTGCTGCTGCATCACTTAAGCCTGGATCACCTATCTATAATGTGGCGGTGCCACTCTCCATTGATATCGTCAGAGACGCAATTATCGCTACTGATGCTTTCACTTCGCAGTTCAAAAACTAACCTAGAAAGACAGGTTAAAAATGCTTGCAGCCATGATGTATTCCCCCGGTGACATTCGTTTGGAAGATGTGCCGAAACCTGTGGTAAAATCAGGCGAAGTGCTGCTGCGTGTGTCCGCAGTTGGTGTGTGCGGCTCTGATATTCCGCGCATGTTGATCAAGGGTGCACACCGCATGCCGATTATCTGCGGCCATGAATTCAGCGGCCATATTGTCGAACTGGGTGAAGGTGCAACGGGTTATGAAATCGGCGATCTCGTCGGTGTAGCGCCTTTGCTGCCGTGCTATAAATGCGATCAATGCAAAACCGGGAATTTTTCCCGTTGTCGTGACTATGATTATTTTGGCAGTCGCCGCGATGGTGCCTATACAGAATATGTGACCTCACCCACCGCCAACTTGTTAAAAGCCCCGAAGGACATGGACCCGCGCGCCGTCGCAATGACGGATCCAGCTTCAATTGCGTTGCACGCCATTTGGAAGTCACCACCCACGGCTGGCCAAGTGGGCGGGGTGATTGGCTGTGGCCCCATTGGCCTGTTTGCCATCCAATGGATGAGGTTGATGGGGTGCAGTGAAGTTGTGGCCGTTGATGTTTCACTGGAAAAACTGGCGCAAGCCCGCGAAGCCGGCGCATCCCACACATTCCTTGTGACTGATGCCATTCCTGCCCATATCAAATGCGATTTGATTGTTGAAGCGGCAGGGCACAATTCTTCAATCAACCTCGCGGCTAAACTGGCGGCACCCGGTGGCCATGTGGTGTTCATCGGCATTCCGGTTGGCGATGTGATACTGGAAAATAAAACCTTCCAGAACTTCCTCCGTCAGGAAGTGTCGCTGCATGGGGCATGGAATTCCTTTGGTGCGCCTTATCCCGGCAAGCAATGGACGGTAACGCTTGATGCCCTTGCTACTGGTAAGTTGCGTTGGGAATTCATGATCACCCATAACTTGGCATTGAAGGATCTGCCTGGCATGTTCCAAAAGATTAAAAACAAGTCTGAGTTCTTCTCTAAGATCATGTTCAAACCATAAGACGGATAGTAAGCGGCATGGCAAATCTTCTCGGCCTCGATTTTGGCACGGGTGGCGTGCGGGTAGGGGTGTTTGACCTCGCCACGCGCCAGCTTGTTGGCGAGCGCGAATGTGCCTATACCACGCGCTATCCACGTCCTGGTTGGGCGGAACAATCTCCATCCGATTGGTGGGAAGCTTTGGGCAATGCCACGCGTGGCCTGCTGCGTGACTTGGGCCGACCAGAAATTGTTGGTATGTGCGTGGCCACCACGGCCTCCACTGTTGTTGCCTGTAGAAAAGACGGCACACCACTGCGGCCCGCACTGCTGTGGATGGATTGCCGTGCTGCTTCTGAAGCCGAACGCAGTGGGCATTCCAAAAATCCTGTGATGGATTATGTCGGTGGCAGCAATGCTTCTGAATGGCTCATCTCAAAATCCATGTGGCTGGCAAACCATGAACCGCAAGTCTATGCCGATGCCGATGTGATTTGCGAATGCATCGACTATATCAACTTTATACTGACTGGCCGCTGGGTGGGTTCGCGTATGAATGCGACTTGCAAATGGAATTATGATTCCGTGGCCAAGCGTTTTCCAACTGAACTCTACGAAGAGTTTGGCGTGGGTGGTTTGGAAAAGAAATTACCGCCAGAAATTTTTGCTGTGGGGGCCCCCATTGGAAAGATCTGCGTATCTGCGATGGAGCATCTCGGTCTCAGCAATCGTCCTATATTAGCTCAAGGCGGAATAGATGCGCATATAGGAATGCTAGGTGCGGGAACTTTGGCACCGGGGCAAATGTTGATGATCGGCGGCACATCAATCGTTCAGTTATTTCAACTGAAAGAGCAAAAACCTGTGACAGGATTTTGGGGGCCTTATCCTCATGCACTGTTGGATGATCATTGGTTGGTGGAAGCCGGCCAGGTCTCTGCTGGTTCGGTATTATCTTGGTTTTCCAAAGATTTATTTCAATTAGATGCGACAGGACTTGAAGATCTGTTGACGGCTGCATCGAAGCTGCCTGTCGGTGGATCAGGCTTGCTTACTCTGGATTATTTTATGGGTAACCGCACACCCTACCGCGATCCTCTATTGCGCGGTGCTGTGGTTGGCCTTTCATTGGGCCATGACCGCGCTTCACTCTATCGCTCAGCAGTTGAAAGCGTGGCGCTGGCATCTGCTAATGTTTTGCAGCGCATGAAAGATCTCAATATCCCCTGCAATCATATTGTGAGCGCTGGTGGCTATGCCAAGAACCGCTTGTGGATGAAGGCGACAGTCGATGCAATTGGTTTGCCGATGCAGCTTTCAAGTTCGTCAAATCTCACTATTGTTGGCGCTGCAGCGGCGGCGGCCTGCGGCTCTGGCTTGGTGCCAGATTTATTTGCGGCGGCAGAAGCCGTTTTGCAGCCAACTCTTATGATTGAGCCCGATCCGGTCGCCCATAAGGCCTATAATTCTTTGCTAGAAGAATACCTTGAGGCAACCGAACTTCTCACGCCACTGTCACATCGCTTGGCAGCACGGCAACTGGAGTCAAAACCCAATGAGCGTTGAGAAGTTTGATCGTGATATACAGTTTCGCAATCTCTCGGCTGAGCAGCGTGAGCAGATGATGATTCAGGTGGCCAAGCGCTATTATCAACTCGACAAAACCATGAGCGATATTGCTGATCAGTTGGGCCTCACCCGCTGGCAAGCCAGCAAGCTTTTGACTGAGGCGCGTGATAGCGGCTTGGTGCGCATCGAAATCGTGCCTCATACGCCACGCCTGCCAGCGCTCGAAAGCCAAT
>JAYVXY010000117.1:0-18731 GCA_043784785.1 Aestuariivirga sp.
TCGGCGCGTGTGAACATCTTAATATCTCCAGTGATCTCTCTTGGCCTAAAGACCTAGGACAGCGCCCAGATTCAGGCAATATGAATGAGTCCCAGCGTCGCAAAATATTCACATACTCCAAATAGCGTCTTGCTCACACAGGAGCACGGAACATGAGCGAAGACCACTTTGATTTAGACCAGATGCAAGCGGCCTATAAAGCGGCCGTCGAAGAATGGGTCAAAAAAATTCGCCATGAAGAACAACTGGCTTCGGTGATCCATGATGTCGCCGAAGTTGATCTCTGGGAAAACGCCCACTTTGAAGAAGATGAAGCGCGCAACAAGGTTTTGGCGGCCAAGGAAAATTACGAAACCGCATTGCGCAAGAAATTTTTTGACTTCTGATGGGGCATCCTAAGCTTTGATCTTCTCATTGTTCGGATCATAGATCGGTTTCAAATGGGCCGTGGCCTTCACGCGTTCCTGCGCCACAACCAATTCATAACTGCCAGCCATCACATATTGATCTGAAACACCTTCGGCGTTTCGCACATAGCCATAGCCGATGGGCCTTTCCACCGTATAGCCATATCCACCCGAGGTGAGATAGCCTGCAAACTTGCCATCACGCAAAATGGTTTCGCGGCCCACCAGAACCACATCTTCACGTTCGGTTGTGAACCCCACCAGCATTTTTTGCAGTGGCTTTTGGCTCTTGGATTCAAGTGCCGCGCGACCAATGAAATCGATATTGGCTTTCAATTTCACCGCCCAGCCAAGCCCGGCATCCAAAGGCGTATCGTTTGGCGTGATGTCGGCCCCCCAGGCGCGATAACCCTTTTCAAGGCGCAATGATTCAATGGCGCGGTAGCCTGCAAGCTTAAGGCCCATGGGCTCGCCAGCCCGCATCAGCGCATCATAAACATCACCAAGAGCCTGTATGGGCACATGCAGTTCAAAGCCCAGCTCACCAACATAGGTCACGCGCAAGGCCCGCACCGGATGGCCCTTGAGGCCAATGGTTTTGACATCTCCAAACTTGAAATGCTCGCGCGAAAAATCGCCATATGTGGTCTTCTTAATAATCGCGCGCGAAAGCGGCCCCATCAACGACAAGGTGCCATATTGTTCGGTGACATCGACCAGTTTAACATTTAAGCCTGCCGGAATGTGATCAGCAATCCAATGGAAATCATGGGTGCGAAAACCCGTTCCGGTCACAATATAGAAATGGTCATCTGCCAATCTTGCCACTGTCAAATCACATTCAATGCCGCCGCGGCTGTTGAGGAGTTGGGTATAGACAAGGCGGCCGGCTTCGGCAGGAATCCGATTGGCACAAATAGAGTTGAGTGCAGCTTCAGCGTCAAGCCCCTTCATTTCAAATTTTGCAAATGATGATTGATCAAAAAGGCCTGCGGTTTCACGAACCGCCCTATGCTCTTCGCCAACATGTGAAAACCAATTCTGCCGCCCCATTGAATAATGATCAACCGGCTCAACCCCTTGGGGGGCAAACCAGTTTGGCCGCTCCCAGCCTAGTTTTGATCCAAAGCATGCGCCTTTGGCCTTTAGTTTTTTATACAGTGGCGAAACAATGCGCGGCCGCCCGGAAAGATATTCCTCATGCGGAAAGCCAACAGTGTAATGCTTGCCATAGGCTTCAAGGGTGCGTTCATTCACCCAGGCGCGGTCTTTGTGCAGCGCTGAGAAGCGGCGAATATCAACGCTCCATAAATCGGTTGGTGCCTCGCCTTTCATCACCCAATCCGCCAACACCCAGCCAGCGCCACCACCAGAGGCGATGCCGAATGCATTGAAGCCTGCACCCACATAGAAATTCTTGAGTTCTGGTGCCGCACCCAAAATGAAATTGCCATCGGGCGTAAAGCTTTCAGGCCCATTCATCATTTTCTTGATGCCAGTGTTTTCCAACGCCGGAATGCGCAACAGCGCATTGCCCATGTGTTGTTCAAAGTGATCAAAATCATCATCAAACAATTGGAACTCAAAATCATCCGGCACATCATCTTGTACCCAAGAGATGGGGTTGGGCTCATAACCGCCAAACACCAAACCACCGACTTCTTCTTTATAGTAAGTCCGAAGATCGGGATCACGGATGGTGGGCGCATCACTGGCCAAACCGCTAAGCTTTTCAGTGATGACATATTGATGTTTGACAGGCTGTAATGGCACACTCACGCCAGCCATGGCCCCAATCTGCCTGGCCCACATGCCACCGCAATTGACCACGCGGCTGCAGGTGATCGATCCGAGATTAGTTTTAACTGAGATAACGCGACCACCAGCAATATCAAAACCCGTGACACGCACCCCTTCATAGAATTTGGCACCATGCATGCGCGCACCCTTGGCCAAGGATTGCGTGATGTCTGATGGCGATGCTTGGCCATCCGTTGGCAGAAAGGATGCACCCACCAAATCATTGGTTTCAAGCAAGGGCCACATTTTCTTCACTTCGGCAGGCGAAAGCAAATGCATCTCCATGCCAAAACTTTGTGCCGTGGTGGCAAGACGTTGATATTCAATCCACCGATCTTGATTGGTGGCAAGCCGCAAGCAACCGGTCATTTTCCAGCCGGTTTGCAAGCCGGTTTCTTTCTCTAGGTTTTTGTAAAGTTCGACCGAATATTTCAGAACCTGGGTGATCGATGCCGATGAGCGCAATTGACCGACAAGACCAGCAGCATGCCAGGTTGAACCAGACGTGATCTTATTTTGCTCAAGCACAATCACATTGGCTTTGTGATCGCGGGCCAGATGATAAGCCGTCGAGCAGCCAATAATGCCGCCGCCAATCACAATAATATCGGCATGGGTGGGAAATTGATCGGTCATATGGTTTCAAACCTTGTTTCATAATTTTTAAGAATTGCTTCAAAGCGCCCGAGATATTCTGCAGCATAAGCAACATAATCCACACCAGGTGCCGAGAGATAAAGTTCCGAGATCATGCCCCACATGGCCTCGCGTAAAGCGGCCGCCACCTTCATGGCAGAATAGGCGCGGATTGTTGCGGGATCGGGCGCATGTCCAAAATATTGCATGAGCATTTTTAATTCGAGGGTTTCGTCGAATGAATTGGCTGCGGCGATGTTGGCAAGATCAAACATGGCTGTTCCAAACGCGCCATATTCCCAATCAATCAGCCACAGTCTTTTGCCGTCATCCATGAAATTGGTGGGTAACAAATCATGGTGTCCAAAGATAATGGGAAGCGACACTTGGGCGGCCTCAAGCTCACCCACAATTTTCATCCAACGCGCAATTTCTGGAGTGCGGGCATGGCCTTTGGCTTTGAGCGTTGCCGCATAATCGCGCAAAATTTGAAATACCCAGAAAATCGCCCCTTGCCCACCAATGCGTTTCCCCATCTCACGATGACAACGCATGATCATTTCGGTGCAGGCTTCGACGTTGTTGCGAACATCAGCCTCAATATAGGTGCGGGCCTCAATGTGGCGCACCACCATCAGGCCTTTTTCAATATGGACAACTGCGGGAGACAGACCGGCTTCAAACGCCGCCTGTGCAGCGATTGCTTCACGAGCCCGCGAAACCTGATGAAACGGATAATCCTCGCCGATGCGCGCCACATATTTTCCGGTTTGGTCTTTAACGGTGAAACTTGCATTGCTCACCCCACCTTTAAGCGGTTCAAGCGCAATCTGGCCTTTCCAAATGGAAAGCGCCCTCACCCGCTGCTCTGCCTCCGTCATCTGCAAACTCCACTAAAACACCAGAGTTGCCCTATTCGAAGAGCAAACAAAAGCGCCAAAAAAATTCAAGTCGGCTGCCATCGCCGAAAATTTCAGTAGTCCACCAAACTGCGCACCGGGGGCGATTGCGCGGCTCGGCTTGCCCCCGTGCAGGCGGCGGGGATGGCAGCCTCTTGATTGTCCAAGCCAATCTTGGCCCAGACGCCGCAATATTCGCGCATATTGACAAATAGAGTCAAATCAAATGTGGGATTTTGTTGAAATGTGGTTGGGTTATGTTAACATATTTTGACTTCAACACAAATATAGCGGCCTACATGACAAAATTCACATGAAAAGTCACAAAACCTCAAAACGACAGATCGCAATATTGAGTTATATTCGCGAAAGCGGCACTGCAACGGTGATTGAACTCGCCGAAGGACTGCACGTTTCAGACGAAACCATTAGACGTGATGCCAAGCTGCTAGAATCAAATGGGCAGATTCTCAAACTCCATGGTGCACTCACCCTGCCCCATCTCGTCGGCGAAGCGCCATTTGAAAGGCGTTTGCGCGAAAATGCTGACGTGAAACGGGCTATCGCCAAGCGGGCCTGCCAGATTGTCGAAGATGGCGATAGTTTGATGATCGACACCGGCACCACCACGAGTATATTTGCGCAGGAACTTCGTTCAAAACGCGGCCTGACCATTGTCACTAACTCTTCAGATATTGCCCGAACCCTCGCCACTGTGAACGGCAACGCGGTTTATATGGCGGGCGGCGCCTTAAAAGGCGACAATGGTGCGGCCTTCGGCCCAACTGCCATTGAGTTTTTATCGCGTTTCCGTGTGAAGTATTGTTTCATTTCAATTGGAGCACTTGATGCCGTGGAAGGACCGATGGATGCTGAGCTCACGGAAGCCGAAATCGCCCATATGGCCTTATCGAGAGCCGAACACCGGGTGATTTTGTCTGACGCTTCCAAATTTGACAAAACCGCTTTGGTAAAAGTATGTGAGTTTAGTGAGATCAATCGTCTGATCACCAATCAATTACCACCGCCTGCCTTGAGCGCTGCATTGGAATCAGCAGGTGTGACCGTCGACCTCACTTCAAACCAATAACGCATTTGACCATGCACGGGTCGCAATGCCGCAACCAGTTGACCAATACCCCTGATATAGACCAAACTACAACACGAAATAAATAATGGGTGGAACAGATGCGATATGAAGCACCAGCAACGGCCAAAGAAGCCGTTAGCTTGATGACCAAAGAAAAAGGTATTGCCTATATTTTAGCAGGCGGAACCGATCTGCTGGTAAAAATGAAGGCCGGCATGATCGAGCCGGATTTGGTTGTTGATATCAAGCGCATTAAGGCGATGCGCGAAATCAAGAAAACCGCGACCGGCTTTTCCATTGGTGCTGCAGTGCCTTGTGCCGCACTTCCCGAAAACGCAGCATTGCTGAAGGCTTGGCCAGGTGTTGTGGAAGCCGCAAATCTGATTGGCTCAAAGCAAGTGCAGGGACGCTGCACCATGTCAGGCAATCTTTGCAATGCTTCGCCTGCTGCTGACAGTGTTCCAGCCCTTGTTGCGGCTGGCGCAAAAGTTTCAATCATTGGCCCGAAGGGCACACGCAAGTTAGCCGTTGAAGATGTGCCTGCTGGTGTGGGCCGCACCAATTTGAAAAAGGGCGAAATCATCACCTCGGTTGATCTGCCAAAAAAGGCGGCCAAATCTGGTGATGCCTATTTGCGTTTCATTCCGCGCACCGAAATGGATATTGCCGTGGTCAGCGTGGGTGTGAACCTGACGATTGATGGCAAGGGCGTTATTACCAAAGCCCGCGTTGCATTGGGTGCTGTGGCAACCACAGTGCTTTTGGTGAAGGAAGCAGCCAAAGCCATCATCGGCACCAAGCTTGATGATGTGGCCAAAGCCAATCTCGCTGCGGCTTGTTCGGCGGCTTGCAAGCCGATTGATGACAAGCGCGGCACAGTTGAATTTAGAATTGATGTAGCAGGTGTGTTGGCCCGTCGTGCCGCCGAAACAGCCTATGCTCGCGCAGGAGGCAAGCAATAATGAGTGCTCATGTTAAAACCACCATCAATGGTGATGCTGTTGAATTTGTCTGCGCATCTGATGAATCACTGCTCGATGTTTTGCGCAATCGTCTTGGCCTCACTGGTGCCAAGGAAGGCTGTGGCACGGGTGACTGTGGGGCTTGCAGTGTGATCCTTGATGGTCGCTTGGTTTGTTCATGCCTCGTGCTGGGTGCCGAGTTGGATGGCAAATCGGTTGAAACCATTGAAGGCATGGCTGATGGCGCGAAGCTTCACCCCTTACAGCAACATTTTATCGACGGTGCGGCCCTTCAATGCGGCATCTGCACACCGGGCGTTTTGATGGCGGCGCAAGCGCTGCTCCGCAAGAACCCTGATCCAACAGAAGAAGAAATTCGTTTTGGCCTTGCCGGCAATCTGTGCCGCTGCACGGGCTATGATAAAATCGTGCGGGCCGTTCAAGCCGCTGCCAAAGACATGAGAGGATAAACCATGCCACTCGATCAAGATCTCGTTCATAAGCAATTCAAAGTCGTCGGCACACGCGTGCGCCGCCCCGATGGTGTTGACAAGGTAACCGGTCGTGCGCGCTATGGCGCTGATGCAACCGCACCCGGCCAACTTGTAGCGCTGGTGCTGCGCTCGCCCCACGCTCACGCAATCATCAAGAAGATTGACACATCAAAGGCTGAAAAGCTGTCGGGCGTGAAAGCCGTGATTACTTCGGCTGATCTGCCCGATCTTACAGCGGGTGATCGCGGCATGCTCGATATTCTCGAAAATTGCATGGCCCGCAAAAAAGTTTTATATGATGGTCACGCCGTTGCTGCCGTTGCTGCCATTGATGCAACAACAGCGCGCAAAGCATTGAAGCTCATCACTGTTGATTATCAAATTCTGCCGCATGTGACCGATGTCGATGAAGCATTGAAACCATCATCGCCTTTGATCCATGATCACATTTTCACCGAAGGCGTTTCACCAACCCCAACCAAGCCATCCAATTTCAACAAACAGGCCGAATATGGCCATGGTGATCTGGATGCGGGCTTTGCGGCAGCTGATGTGATCATCGAAAAATCTTACAAGACCGAGCAAACCCATCAAGGCTATATCGAGCCGCATTCCTGCCTCGCTTCGGTGTCGCCAGATGGCGCTGCCGAAATGTGGGTGTGCACCCAAGGCCACTTTGTTTATCGCAACCAATGCGCCGCTTTGCTGGGCCTTGATGCCAACAAGTTGCGTGTCACCGCCTCCGAAATCGGTGGCGGCTTTGGTGGCAAAACCCATATCTGGGCTGAACCTTTGGCACTGGCCCTTTCACGAAAGGCAAATCGCCCGGTGAAATTGACGATGAGCCGCGAAGAAGTGTTCCGCTGCACGGGGCCAACATCTTCAACATCGATCGATGTAAAAATTGGTGCCAAGAAAGATGGCACGATTACCGCTGCGTTTGCCGAACTGCGCTATCATGGCGGCGCATTTGCCGCCAACTGGGCCGAATTCGGCGCCATGACGGCCTGGGCCTGCTATGACATCAAAAACGTAAAATCGCTGAGCAAGGATTGTGTGGTGAACCGGCCGAAAACCGCCGCCTACCGCGCACCTTCAGCGCCGATGGCGGCTTTCGCTGTTGAAAGCACTGTTGATGAAGTGGCCAAAGCCATTGGCATGGACCCCGTTGATTTCCGCATCAAGAATGCGGCCAAGGAAGGCACCAAATCATCCTACGGCCCGGTCTATGGCCCGATCGGCATTGGCCCAACGCTCGAAGCGGCCAAAAAGCACGCGCACATGCACGCGCCCCTGGCCAAGGACACAGGCCGCGGCATGGCTTGTGGTTTCTGGTTTAACTTCGGTGGCCAGACCTGTGTTGACTTGAACGTGACCCCTGATGGTACGGTGACGGTTGCTGTGGGCACCATGGATGTGGGCGGTTCGCGCGCATCACTGGCCCTTGCTGCCGCTGAAGAGCTGGGCGTGCCTTATGAAGCTGTGCGGGTGATTGTGGCAGACACATCTTCACTTGGCCATAATGACATGACCGATGGCAGCCGCGGCACATTCTCATCATCAATGGCTGCAATCTTTGCAGCGCGTAATGCCATCACGGTACTGAAAGAACGCGCATCCAAGACCTGGGAAATTCCGGTTGAGGATGTGGAGTGGATCGACGGCGCTGCCCATGCCAAGGGTGCTTCCCGTGGCAATCTCGCACCCCTCAGCTTAAAGGATCTCGCCAAGGGGGCTGGTAGTACTGGCGGGCCAATTGCCGGTCACTCGGAAATCGTGGCGGACAATGCCGGTGTTTCATTTGCCACGCATATTTGCGATGCTCATGTGGACAAGGAAACCGGAAAAACCACAATCACCCGTTACACCGTGATCCAGGATGCTGGCAAAGCCATTCACCCATCCTATGTTGAAGGCCAATATCAAGGTGGTGCCGCACAGGGCATTGGTTGGGCCTTGAACGAGGAATATGTTTATGGTGCCAATGGCCGCCTGCAAAATGCCGGCTTCTTGGACTACCGCATTCCGGTTTGTTCAGACTTGCCGATGATCGACACCCAGATTTTGGAAATTCCCAATCCGCATCACCCATATGGTGTGCGCGGTGTTGGCGAAACCTCAATCGTACCACCACTGGCTGCAGTTTCCATCGCTGTCACCAACTCGATCGGTGTTCGCATGAACCATGTGCCAATGTCGCCACCACGTATTTTGAAGGCGATAAAATCCGCCAAAAAATAGAGCGATGCAAAAAACAGAAATCCATCTTTGGGGGGCGCTGCGGCCATTGGCTGGCGGCGCCTCTTCGGTTTTTATCGAAGCCCAAACCATCCGCGAATTGTTTCGAAAATTGAGTGAGCAATATCCCGGCATGGAAGCGCACATCAAGCGCGGCGTGGCCGTTTCAATTGACGGCAAAATTTTCCGTGACCAACTCGACACAAGCCTGTCACAAGGAACAGAGATTTATCTTCTGCCACGGGTTCCGGGTGGATAATTATTTTATTCTTTTTGTAGGAATATATTGACTTTTCGGAATTGCCCGTCTATATGGTTGGGGGAAAGGAACGAAAATGGATTTTAAGGCCCTGTTTAACGGACGATTTTTTGCTCTCACCTATTTGGTGATTGCGGCACTTCTGATTCCATTTCTGTTTGGTTTCTTCCCCAATTGGCGTGGGGTTCTGCGTGCTGTTGAAATCATCGCAATCCTGCTGGTCATTGTCGGCATCCACGATCTCGTCCAAGCCCGCCACGCCATTTTGCGCAACTATCCCATCATTGGCCATTTACGGTTTTTCTTTGAAAAGATCCGCCCGGAAATGCGCCAGTATTTCTTCGAGGGCGATACCGATGGCAGGCCCTTCCCGCGCGAACGCCGCGCCATTGTCTATCAACGCGCCAAGCATGAGCTGGATAAAAAACCCTTTGGCACGCAAGGCGATGTTTATGCCGAGGGCCATGAATGGATGCTGCATTCGATTAAGCCAGCACCAGTGACAAAGGAGCTGTTCCGCGTGAATATTGGCGGGCCACATTGCACGCAACCCTATTCAGCTTCAGTGCTGAATATTTCCGCCATGAGCTATGGCGCGCTTTCAGCCAATGCCATCCGGTCGCTCAATCTTGGAGCTAAAATGGGTGGCTTTGCCCATGATACGGGCGAAGGATCAGTGAGCCCCTACCACCGCGAAGCGGGCGGCGATTTGATCTGGGAGATTGGTTCGGGTTATTTCGGTTGTCGCAATCTCGACGGCACATTTTCAGACGAGCAGTTTGCGGCCAACGCCAAAGACCCACAAATTAAAATGATCGAAATCAAAATCAGCCAAGGCGCCAAGCCAGGGCATGGCGGTGTGTTGCCTGCTGCCAAAGTGACCGAAGAAATTGCCAAAATTCGCGGCGTGGAAATGGGCCAAGATTGCATTTCACCCGCTTCGCATTCGGCTTTTTCGACACCAAAGGAGCTTATCCAATTTATTGCCAAGCTCCGCAAACTTTCAGGTGGCAAGCCAGTCGGGTTCAAACTCTGCATCGGACACCGATCCGAATTTATGGCCATCTGTAAGGCCATGATCGAATTGGGTGATGCGCCTGATTTTATCGTGGTTGACGGCAAAGAAGGCGGCACGGGTGCAGCGCCTGCCGAATTCATCGATAATATCGGCATGCCCCTGCGCGACGGTTTGGCCTTTGTGAATGCGGCACTGATTGGCGCAGGCTTGCGCGATCAAATCAAGCTGGGTTGTGCTGGTAAAATCATCACCGGCTTTGATATGGCACGCTCTTTCGCTTTGGGTGCCGATTGGTGCAATGTGGCGCGCGGCTTCATGTTTGCCGTGGGCTGCATCCAGGCCCAAACCTGCCATACCGGGGCATGTCCCACGGGTGTTGCAACACAAGATCCACTGCGCCAGCGCGCCATCGTGGTGCCTTCAAAAGCCGAACGGGTGAAAAACTTCCACCATGAAACGATCAAATCTCTGGCTGAAATGTTAGCCGCAGCGGGCATGTCATCACCCGCCGACTTGCGGCCCTATCACATCTCGCGCCGCGTGGGCGATGGACGGATATTGTCATTGGCTGACTTGCATCCGGCAATTGAATCAGGTGCGCTGTTAAAAGGCGGCAGCGTTTATGCGGATTTTTGGAAACGCGCCAATGCCGAGCGGTTTGGGTGATAACGCCCCCCTCCGCATTGAACTCGCTTACCCCTCCAAAAAATCGTCAATCCAGCGTAAGCTGGAAACCAGACTTTCAACAATCTCACTGGAGGACAGTCTGGATTCCTGCTTCCGCAGGAATGACGGCTTTTAAGTTGAGCAATTTTCACGGATTGCACAGCCGCATTTAAGCGATCATACCTCCCCTAAGGGAGTTTGAAATGACGGCATTTTTGCAATCACTGGGCCTTGAGCTTGAAGCGATCAAGGCGCAATCCTTATGGAAGGTGGAGCGCGAAATCATCACGGCCCAAGGAACGAGCATTGGCGTTTCTGGCAACAGGCAGGTTTTGAACTTCTGCGCCAATAATTATTTAGGGTTGGCCAATCACCCGGCTCTGATCGCCGCCGCCAAGGAAGCACTCGACACGCATGGGCTGGGCATGGCTTCGGTGCGGTTCATTTGTGGCACAACGGATTTGCACCGCGCATTGGAAGCTCGCATTGCTGACTATGTGCAGATGGAAGATTCGATTTTATTTGCTGCCTGTTTTGATGCCAATGGCGCGGTGTTTGAGCCGCTGTTTGGTGAGCAGGATGCCATCATCTCCGACAGTTTGAACCACGCTTCGATCATCGATGGTGTTAGACTTTCCAAAGCCAAGCGCTTTCGCTTTGCCAATAGCGATATGAATGATCTTGAAACGCAGTTGAAAGCCGCGCGTGAGGGTGGTGCCAGACGCGTGATCATCGTGACCGATGGCGTGTTTTCCATGGACGGTTATTATGCCAACTTGAAAGACATCCGGGTTCTTGCCGATCGTTATGATGCGTTGATCATGGTGGATGATTGCCACGCCACGGGATTTACTGGGCGCCAAGGGCGCGGCACTCCAGCGCGGGCGGGTGTGAAGGTTGATATTCTGACAGGCACACTGGGCAAGGCGCTGGGTGGTTCGGCGGGGGGCTATGTTGCGGCAGCCAAGGAGATTGTTGATCTGCTGCGCCAACGTGGAAGGCCTTATTTGTTTTCAAACGCACTGCCGCCTGCCATTGTGGCGGCTTCGCACAAGGCGATTGACTTGGCCGAAGCCGGCGATGATTTGCGTGTGCGATTGAACGACAATGCGAAAGCCTTTCGCTCAGGCATGAGTGCTGCGGGTTTCAAACTGCTGGCGGGCGAGCACCCGATTATCCCTGTGATGCTCGGTGAAGCCGAACTGGCGCAAAAACTGGCCGCGCGGCTTTATGAATTGGGGATTTACGTTACCGGATTTTTCTTCCCCGTAGTGCCCAAAGGTCAAGCGCGCATTCGCACCCAAATGTCGGCAGCCCATACGCCTGAACAAATCAAAACCGCCATTGCCGCCTTCACCAAGGTGGCCCGAGAACTGGGAGTGATCTGATGCGAGCCCTTGTTAAAGCTGAAGCCGCCGTTGGCCTCACCCTGCGTGATGAACCGACACCGCAAATTGGCATCGACGATATTCTGATCAAGGTGGCCAAGACCGGTATCTGCGGAACGGATTTGCATATCTGGAAATGGGATGAATGGGCGCAGAAGACGATCCCGGTTCCCATGGTCGTGGGCCATGAATTTGCCGGTGTTGTTGTTGATGTGGGTTCACATGTGCGCACCGTGAAAGTGGGCGATAGGGTTTCAGGCGAAGGCCATTTAATCGGCATGAAAAGCCGCATGGCACGCGCTGGCCATTTTCATCTCGATCCGGAAACCAAGGGCGTAGGCGTGAATGTGCCCGGTGCCTTTGCCGAATATTTAAAAATTCCAGCCTTCAACGCCATTCATTTGCCCGAAGAAATAGATGATGAAATCGGGGCTATCTTGGATCCTTTGGGCAACGCCGTGCACACCGCCTTGTCGTTTGATCTGATTGGCGAGGATGTGCTGATCACCGGTGCTGGCCCTATTGGCATTATGGCCGCCGCTGTGTGCCGCCATGTGGGCGCCAGACATGTGGTGGTGACCGATGTGAATGATTATCGCCTCGAGCTGTGCAATAAGGTTGCCGATGCCGTGACGGTGAATGTTTCCAAACAGGATTTGCGCAGCGAGATGGATAAGCTGGGGATGCGCGAAGGCTTTGATGTGGGCCTTGAAATGTCGGGCGCACCAGCAGCGTTTGAACAGATGACCAAGCATTTGATCATGGGTGGCAAGATCGCCATGCTCGGCATTCCTTCAGGCAAAATGCCCGTGGATTGGAACAGCATTATCTTCAAGGCGCTCACCATCAAAGGCATCTATGGCCGCGAGATGTTTGAAACCTGGTATAAAATGATCGCCATGCTGCAATCCGGCCTTGATGTGCGAAAGGTGATCACCCATCGCATGAAGGCCGCCGATTATGCCACGGGGTTTGAGCTGATGAAGCAGGGCAGTTGTGGAAAAGTGGTGTTGGATTGGGCGTGATCCTAAGCCCGTCATTCTCGCGGAAGCGAGAATCCAGACTTTCAGCAATCTCACTTGAGGAAAGTCTGGTTTCCAGCTTACGCTGGAATGACAACTTGGTTGGTGGCGGTAGCCTAGCGAGGCTTCTCACCCATCAATCTCCCCGCCCATAATCGCGATCGCTTCCTCATAAACCCGTGCGGCGTTCCAGTCATGGCCGCATAGTGTTGGATTGGAATTGCCTGTGCATTGTGCAACAGTCACTGAAAATCAGCCTGGACAATCCAACCATGAAACTCTCGCATCCCGAACATCTGTTGCCCGCAGATGCCGCCCAGAGGAAATCAATTCGACCGGTGATCTGTTATCCGGTGACCGACCTTGAGCCAGCCGATATTGCGAGTTACCGCGAAGCGCGCAAGGGCTGGATAAAGACCGAAGAATTTATGGTGCCGCCGCGCGTTGCAAAAGCGTTCACCGTACCTGCCGGACATTTTTTTCGTATCGTTTCCGTGGATGGTCCGCAGGTTGGCGATCTCAATCTCTGGAATGCAGATGATCATGGCGAGAGATTTTTCTCCGGCAAGACCCGGGCCTTGCATGGCACGCATCTTTCAACCGGTGACCGCATGTGGTCGAATTTGCCCTTTATGCGGCCCATGGCGACGATCACTGAGGACACGTTGGACTGGTATGGCTTTGATGAATTCGGCGGTTCGGTACATGATGTGATCGGCACACGCTGCGATCCCTATACCCATAAACTTCTGTCAGGTGATGACTATCATCATTGCTGCCATTCCAACTTGACCCGGGCCTTTGCACAACACACCGGCCGGAGTTTGCCAGATGCCGAACCCTTTATCCATGATGTGCTAAACGTGTTTATGTGCACCGGCTTTACCCATGACACCGGGCAATATTTTATGAAACAAACACCCGCAAGACCCGGCGACTTCATCGAGTTTTTCGCCGAGATCAATTTGCTGGGTGCACTTTCGGCCTGCCCCGGCGGCGATTGTGGCTCCGAGCACTCCAGCGACAAATCATCTTGTTACCCGTTGATGGTGGAAATCTACAAACCAGCTTCTGCGCCTGGAAACTGGTCACCACCAAAGATCAACGCCTATGACAGAAGTCACGGGGGTTAAGCTGGCCGTCACCCATCAATCTGCTTGCCCATGATCGCGATTGCTTCTTCATAAACCCGAGCCGCGTTCCAGCCTTGGATGGCGCCAAAGTTTGACTCGCCGGGTTGATAGCCAGCGCCTTTATGCCAGCCATGGCCGCGCAGGTAATTGGCGGTGGAGGCCAGTGCATCAGCCTTGGCGTTCAAATTACTACCAACGCCAAACAGCAAAATATTCTTGGGCATGAATTGGGTTTGGCCCACCTCGCCATGCATGGCACCGCGGGTTGAAGATGAAAGCACACCACGATCAACCAGTTTGAGCGCAGCCTTCAATTGGTCTTGGAAGAAGGCCGTTCGCCTGCAATCATATGCCAGCGTGGCTGTGGCCGAGACGGTGGGTTGATTGCCTGTGACCGCGCCAAAGCCCGTCTCCATGCCCCAAATGGCAAGGATGGGGCCGGGCGGCACGCCATAACGCTGCTCAAGCGAAGAAAACAGTGCAGCATTCGCAGCCTTCAAGCGCTTGGCTTGCGCCACAATACCAGTCGAGCCGCGCTTGGCCATGAAAGCAGAAAGGGAAAGATGAAAGCTTTTCTGGTGCCGATCTGCGAAGATCGTTCCAGTGGAATAAGTGGTTCCGGCCAGCGCTGAAAGGCCCCTAGGCCCAATGCCGCCGGCCTTGGCTTGCGGAGCGAACGCTGCCTTCCATGCTGCAAAGCCCGCCGCCGTGCTGCCACAAGTAGCAGCTTCAGCGACCACACTGCCCATTAGGAATGAGATCAGAAGCGCCGAAAAGAACCGTAAATTCAATGCCATAGAGAAATCTCCTCGAAGCCCCCGCGAAACTTAAACTGCGCTGGTGCCAGATTCGTGTCAAGCCACGCACCACCCGAGATTCCACTTGCACAGACGTTCGGAATTCATTAGAAATCGTTCGTTATAAAGAACGGTGCTACCATGTCCAATATCCATTCTGAACGCGTGCTTGAAGTGCAACACTATACCGACCGGCTGTTTCGCTTCCGCGTGACAAGGCCACAATCTTTGCGCTTTCGCTCTGGCGAATTTGTGATGCTGGGCTTGCCCGATGAAGCAAAGCCCGTGATGCGAGCCTATTCCATCGCCAGTCCGGCTTGGGATGAAAGCCTCGAATTTTTCTCGATCAAAGTGCCCGGCGGACCACTCACCGAGCGTCTACAGCAGATCAAAGTCGGTGACGAAATTCTGCTGCGGCCCAAAACCACAGGCACATTGGTGAATGATGCGTTGACCCCCGGTAAGCGCCTGTTCATGCTTTCAACCGGAACTGGCATTGCGCCATTTGTATCGTTGATCCGCGATCCTGAAACTTACGAAAAATTCGAGAGCGTCATCATCACCCACACCTGCCGCACGATTGGCGAATTGCAATATGGCTTTGATAGCGTGGCCGCTACCCGCCAAGACCCGCTGGTGGGTGAAGAAGCAACCGCGCGTCTCAAGCATTTTGCCTCAACCACACGTGAGCAAAGCCAGCACAATGGCCGCATCACCAGCCTGATTGAGTCGGGCGAATTCTTCACCAGTCTCGGCATACCGGCCTTTGATTTTGAACATGACCGCATCATGATGTGTGGCTCCATGGGCATGATCAAAGATATTCGCGAAATGTTGCAGCCGAAAGGCTTCACAGAAGGTTCAAATAGCCAGCCCGGAAACTTTGTTGTTGAGCGCGCATTTGTCGGTTAAGCGACACCTTCACCGAACTGTCAAAAACTCTTGCCACAGAAACAACGCTTTCTTTGCCTAAAATGAAAATTAGGCATATGTTGACGCAGATCAACGAGGGTTGTTTGACGATGTTTGATGATATTTCTAACATGCAGAAATTTGGACAATATAGCCGTTCGACCTATAGCTTCGTGTTGAACCTGTTTTCCACGAGAATGACTCCCTTCACATTCTTTCTCGATTTTTACGCCTATCCAGTTTTCATCTTCTTAGCCTTAAGCATTGGCGCTTGGGGCCTGCGCTATGATGCTTGGTGGCACGGGCCTGCACTGTTGATTGCAGGTTATGCGCTTTGGACGCTTGTTGAATATCTGATGCACCGCTTCGCATTCCACCACATGCCAGGTGTTGTGGCCCTTCACATGGCGCATCATGCCGATGCCGGCGAACTGATCGGAACGCCGACCATATTGTCATTGACCTTGATTGTTGGTCTTGGCTATTTGCCCCCAGCCTATTTGCTTGGAGCCTATGCCGCCTGTTTTCCATTTGCGGGTTTGATGGCTGGCTATCTGGCTTTTGCCGGCGTGCATTACATCGTGCATCGCCCCGAACACAGCAAGTTCAAAACCGTGCGGTGGCTAAAGCGCGCCCACGCGATTCATCACTATGGTGACAACAGCCATAATTTTGGCGTGACGACCTTGTTTTGGGACCGCGTATTTGGCACCTATAGCGACAAGATGCGCTGACGACTGGCGATCAGTTTCCGCCAGCGTTTTGTGTTGTCGAAAACCACTTGTTATAGAGCGTGTCGTAAGTTCCATTTTCGCGCAGTTTTAACAATGCCTCATTTACTGGCTTGCGCAAAACCAATCCACGCGGAAATAGAACGCCATAATTCTCTTTCTTCAGCAGCGGGCCAACAATGCGCACTTTGCTGCGGCCAGTGGTGGCTGCATAGTAAAGCAGAACGGGTGCATCATAAACAATGGCATCAACCTGCTTGGCACCGAGAGCAGCAAAGGCCTCATCAATTTTTTGAAACTCGGTCGGTGTGACCATAAGGTTTTTCAAGAACGTAACCGATGTGCTGCCCACAATTGTGCCCACTTTGCGACCGATCAAATCATCAGGGCCGTTAATGTCACCTTTCAAAGTCTGCACCGTCAACGCCGATGTGATGGTAGCTGTGAAATAGGATGTGAAGATCACGCTGATCAAAATCAGCAGTGCACCAAGGCCACGGCCAAACCCTGTGAGCATGGGATCTGGCTGTTGACCTGCTGCAGCACCCGTGGCCCACCACATGGCGTGAAAAATGCCCGGAAAATATTTGCGCGGGAACATATGATTGTCGGCATTGCGTTCCAGATACCAGCCAATATGAGCCGGAACGATGATGAGTGCTGCCAACAGACCCAACAAAAATGGCATTGGCCCCGTTGTCAGAATTGACCAGATTTGCCCCATGCTAAAACCGTTGCCAGGGTCGTTCGGCACCAAAATCTACAATCCTGAATCAAACATCGGCTGTGAGAAATCAAATTCATCTTCCCGCTCGGCTGTGATTGAAATGGCGGCAATTGCGGCATCGCCTTGGCCCGCGCGCACACCAGCCAAAATATCTTTAACGGTTGGCGCCTCAACAAAATGTGACGTTGTCTTTAACTCAGTGACAATGGCCTGCCATAACTCAACGGAGAAACCTTTATAATTGTCACCTTCCTTCATCACGAAGGGTGAAACCAGGCGGGTTATGACCTTAAGGTCGGACGCAATGACTGGGGTTGCGGTTTGCGCCTCAACTGAAAAGGCCAAGGCGGTGGCCGCCAGCCAAACAAGAACCACAACCCGTACAGCCAGATAAATTGATTTCACAACATTCCCCTGCGCATCGACGCCATTTAAGCATGGTATTGCAAATTGCGACGTTTTCTAAATGAGTTTTCTGTTAGCCAAATTACGCATCAAATCCGCCACACCAAAGGTCCAGGGTTCGGCCATGTCAGTGGCCACCACGCGGTTTGACAGCGTGCCGAGCAGGGGCGTGGATATTTCAACGATGTCTCCGGTGTGATGGGTGAAGCCCTTACCCTTTGCACCGCGATCATCCGTGGGCGCAAACATCGTGCCGCAGAACACCACTAAGCCATCAGGATATTGGTGATGCGCGTTGATCGCTTGAGAAACAATATCAGCAGGCGCGCGGCTGATCTGGCTCATGTTGGAATGGCCGCTCATCACGAAGCCATCAAGCCCTGTCACTTTCATTGAAAGCTCGGCCTTACAAATATCGTCATAGCTGAATTGCGCATCGAAGAAGCGAATGAACGGGCCAATCGAGGTTGAGGCATTATTGTCTTTGGCCTTGCCCAGCAACAAAGCCGAGCGGCCTTCCACATCGCGCAAATTAACATCATTGCCCAGCGTTGCGCCGACGATTTTGCCAGCGGATGAAACCACCATCACCACTTCCGGCTCTGGATTATTCCACGATGATTTAGGGTGCACCCCCACATCCATGTTGCAGCCCACCGCAGACAGCACCGGCCCCTTGGTGAAAATCTCCGCATCAGGGCCAATGCCCACTTCGAGATATTGACTCCAGGCCCCTTGCTTCATCAGCGCATCTTTGAGTGCTGCGGCCTGTTCTGAGCCCGGCTTGATCTTGCGCAGATCACCACCAACGAGATCATTGATCGTGCCGCGAATGGCAGCCGAAGCCGCCGCCTCACCCCGGGTTTTTTCCTCAATCACCCGCTCCAGCATCGACACGGCAAAGGTCACCCCCGCCGCCTTGATGGCTTGCAGATCAATGGGTGCCAGCAGCCATGGTTTGCTGGTGTCGCGCTTGGTGGCGTTGGCGTTTGCGAGAATATCTTGCAGCTTGCCAACGCTTTTTCCCTCAGCCGCTTTAAGCGCCTCAGCCGGATTCTTCATCTCACACAGATCGCGCATGGTGGGGAAAATGGCGCTGATGTCGATGAGTTTATCGCCATCGACGCGCACAATGGCCGGGCCGATA
>JAYVXY010000118.1:0-6192 GCA_043784785.1 Aestuariivirga sp.
ACTATGCCGGTGGCAGCACCAAAGCCTGCATTTCAATATTTCAAGCAGGACGATGGCATTTTCGAACCCGCACCGGCAGCAGCGACAATCAAACCAATCAAAGCCTCAAAGCCCGTGGAAGCCACACCGCGCGGCGCAAAACTCGTGATCCAACATGTTGACCTCAATGGCGCCAAGCTAACCCGGCCTGAAACTCAAATAGATCAAGAACCACTCTTCACCCAGCCTCCGATGAATAGCTCTTCCGAAAAGGAAGAAACGCCATCAGTTGCAACTGAACCACCTCGCATTGTCATCATCAGGCGCAAGGCCGAGGAAATGGCCGAGGTTCCACTTGCTGAAGAACAAGCCATCGAAACGGTGTCTGCGGCTTAGTCAAAAATGCATGGGGCTTGAGCGGACTTCCAGGACTTAAAGTTTTGGGTGCCAATTCCAGTTGGCAATTTTTTGTGTTGCATTGCAGCAAGGTTCCATAGAAAAGATGCGCGTCATAGCCATAATTAAGACGCTCTTTACCAAGATCGAACAGTCTGACAATACAACCCCTGTGTGTGTGAGAAGTCCAAAGTGCTGAATTCGAAATTTAATCGCCGCTCTTTCCTGTCAATGACTGCTTTGGCACCCTTTGGGCTGTCGAGCCTTGCCCGAGCTGAAGATCCCGCCAGTGTGGGTTCCATCACCTCGATTGCGCCGCGCATTGCCATGCAAGGCAAATTGGCAACCCGCACTGAAATCGTTCAAGGCCAAGGCCAAGCCCCAATGCTCTCGCTGGGTTCGCTTTCAGCCCTTGATGGGGCAATCGGCATGTATGAGGAAATCGTAGCTGGCGGCGGTTGGCCGGAAATGCCGAAGATTAAATATGACAAGACCAGCAAACCCGCCGATATATTTCGCCTGCGCCAACGCTTGGTGCGCGAAGGCTATCTCGAATTTGAAACACTTGCGGCTCCCACATCAGGCACTTTTGACCCAGCTCTCGTTTCGGCAATAAAGGCCTTTCAGTTTAATCATGGTGCCAACCCCAGCGGCAAAATGGATGAGCGCACCCGAGTCGAGATGAACCTCACAGCGCAGGCGCGGCTTTATTCACTGAAGGAAAATCGCCCGCGTGTGGAGGAACATTTAAAAGACCTTGGCCCTCGTTATGTGGCCGTCAACATTCCTGCCGTGCAACTTGAGACCGTTGAACTTGGCCAAGTCTATTCGCGCCACAATGTCGTGGTTGGAAAAATGGAGCGCCCGACGCCATCACTCAAAAGCCGGGTGAGCGACATTGTTTTCAATCCCTATTGGAATGCGCCAGCCTCGATTGTGGCCAAAGATATTATTCCAAAATATCTGGCTGACCCCGGCTATCTTGATCAGATGGGCATCCGGGTGATTGATGGCTCCAATGGCATGGAAGTTGAACCTTCCAGTGTTGATTGGCAGAACACAGCACCAGATCGCTTTCAGTTCCGCCAAGACCCCGGCGAACATAACGCTCTGGCCACCATGAAGGTGAACTTCCCCAATAAATATATGGTCTATATGCATGACACGCCCCACCGCGAACTCTTCGGCAGCAATGCGCGCTTTGAAAGCTCGGGCTGTGTGCGTGTCGATCAGGTGGCAACGCTGATAAGTTGGATCCTCAATGGCCAAGACGGCATTGATGGTGCGCGCATTCAGCAAATTACCGCCGAACGCCAAACCATTCAAACCAAAGTGCAGAGACAAACCGATGTTCGGTTTATGTATCTGACTGCCTGGGCAACTGAAGATGGCCGCGTTAATTTCCGGCCGGATGTCTATAGGCTGGATGGCAAGAATTTTATTCTGGGTCAGCCTGAACCCGTCGTCGCATTGTAACATACAAAGTGACCAATTGAATTTCAGGTTCTAACCCCTTAAGTAAGGGGCATGGCTTTCGATACCTCCTTTATTCATGTCTTCAAACAAGGTGATGCTGCAAAGCATCCTCTACTGCTTCTGCATGGCACAGGCGGAAATGAAAACGACTTGCTTAACCTTGCTCAAATGGTTGCGCCAGAGCGATCCGTGCTGTCACCACGTGGCCGGGTTCTGGAAAATGGCATGCCACGCTTTTTCCGTAGATTGGCGGAAGGTGTTTTTGATGAGGTTGATCTCAAAGCCCGCGCCGCTGAGCTTGTCGATTTTATTTCAGGCGCGAAAGCGGCCTATAATATTTCAGCACCCATCGCACTTGGATTTTCGAATGGCGCAAATATTGCGGCAGCCCTGTTGTTTCTTCATCCTGGAGTTTTGAGCGGCGCAATCTTGCTGCGCGCCATGGCCCCGTTGAAAGATATGCCAGTGGTTGACCTCAAACAAGCGCCCGTACTTCTGGTGAGTGGTTCTCAGGATCCGATGATCCCGCTTGCACAGGCCAAACGCCTGGCCAACTCTCTTGTTGAAAGCAAGGCCCGATTGATTCACGAAACGCTGCCCACCAGCCATGGACTTACACAGCAAGACCTCGGCTATATGTCACAATTTTTGAAAGATGAAAAATAATGCAACTCAACGGTTTCCATCACCTCACCGCCGTCACCGCCGATGCGCCGCGCAACCACGACTTCTACACCAAAGCGCTTGGCATGCGCATGGTCAAAAAAACTGTGAACCAGGACGACACCTCGGCCTATCATCTGTTTTATGCTGATGGATTAGGCTCGGCTGGAACTGACATCACCTTCTTTGATTGGCCGACTGGCCCAGAGCGCCGCGGCACCCATTCCGTGGTACGAACCGGCCTGCGCATTAAAGGCGAAGCCGCATTCAAATATTGGGCCGATCATTTCAAACAAAACAATATCAAGGCTGAAAAACAAATTGAAGAAAATGGCCGCATGGTCATTCACTTTGAAGACTTTGAAGGCCAGCGCTTGAGTTTGGTTGATGATGAAAGCGATGCGACACCAAATACATGGGCGCAAAGTCCTGTGCCAGCTGAATTTCAAATCCGCGGCCTTGGCCCGATCACTTTAAGCGTGCCCGATCTCAAGCCCACCGACGTGGTTCTCACCCA
Organism: Aestuariivirga sp.; assembly: GCA_043784785.1. Classification (GTDB taxonomy): domain Bacteria; phylum Pseudomonadota; class Alphaproteobacteria; order Rhizobiales; family Aestuariivirgaceae; genus Aestuariivirga. The sequence continues at coordinate 3,032 of JAYVXY010000118.1, forward strand.
AATCATGGGTATGAAGCCGGTGAATCGCTTTGGTGATACGCATGTCTATCACATGAATGGCGTTGGCCCGGTGGCTGAACTTCACGTTCGTGTCGAGCCGAATCTGACACAAGCCATGCAAGGCGCAGGCTCAGTTCATCACGTAGCCTTTAATATTCCGATGGATCAATATGAGGCTTGGACCGACCGGCTCAAATCCATGCGTGTACCAAACTCTGGCCCGGTTGATCGCTTCTGGTTCAAGAGCCTCTATTTCCGTGAACCCAATGGTATTTTGTTTGAACTGGCCACCGATGGCCCAGGCTTTGCCACCGATGAGCCGATGGACAAGCTCGGCGAAACACTGTCCCTGCCACCGTTTCTGGAAGGCAAGCGCGCGGCAATCGAGGCGAAGTTGAAGAAGCTTTGATTTACGTCTCCCTCCCCTGCTTTGAGCAGGGGCGGGATAAGCCTCATGGCAAATTATCGCGCATGAAAATATCGATGCGGATGCGTTCCTGATCTTCGATCAGCGGCATATTATCGGCTTTAGCCAGCAACACCCGCACAGCGCTGCGCACTTCATGGCCAGCATCCTGATTGATGATCACATCAATGGTGCCCCTGATCAAGGCGCGCCTGGAACCTTCGGTCACTTCATGGGCGATGAAAACCAGATCCTTGGCGCGTGGGTCAGCATCAAGTGCCGCGACAATGCCTGCCGTTCCGCCGCCCACATTGTATATTCCCAATAAATCAGGATGTTCGCGCAACAGCTGTTTGGTCAGTTCTTCTGAGCGCTCTTTGTTGTCGCGCGATTCACGCACCGGTAAAATTTGCAAATCAGTAAATTCATGCGCCATCACTTGTTCAAACCCGAACTGACGTTCGATATGATCACGCAAAGCCAGCGAACCCGCAAACAGGCCAACCTTGCCTTTACGCCCACCGAGGAACCGCCCCATCAATCCAGCAGCCGTGCGCCCGGCCGATGAATTATCAATGCCTGCATAGTGCGAACGTTTGGAGCCCGGCACATCCGACACCAGTGTTACGACCGTCACACCCTTGGCCACCAATGCATTGATCGATTCACGCACTGCCGGATGATCCAGCGCCACTACAGCCACGCCATCAATGCCCTCTTCCAGCCCATCCAGCACTTTGGCCAGCAACGGCCCGTCAAACACATCGACGCGCTTGACCATGATTGAAACACGCTCGCCCGCCATGCGCCCGGCCGCGGCTTCGACCTCTTCACCAATACGGTTCATGAATTGCCCAGCGGTGTTGGGCAGCACAAACCAGAACCGATATTCACGGCCACGCGCAAGGCGCGCCGCGATGCGGTCTGGCTGATAATTCAACTCGCGGATGGCCGATTCCACTTTTTCAACCGTGCGGGTTTTCACCCCCGGCCGGTGGTTCAACACCCGGTCAATCGTTGCAACGCTCACGCCTGCCTTCTGGGCCACATCTTGAATCGTAATCTTCACCATGGCCCCGTTTGAAGCTTATGGCTGGCCGCTTGTCAAATGGTGACAGTTCGGGCATTTCCTGAATTATGGCAAAACAACTCAAACTCGCTGCCGATATTGGCGGCACATTTACCGACATCGTTCTGGAGCAAGGCACCAAGCGCTGGAGCGGCAAAGTCCTCACCACATCGGCCTCCCCCGAATTGGGTGTGCTCGAAGGTGTGAAATCACTGCTGGCTGAGGCAGGCTTTGCGGCCAAGGAAGTATCGGTGTTCATCCACGGCACAACCCTGGCCACCAATGCATTGATTGAGCGCAAAGGTGCCAAGACCGCTTTCATCACCACCGAAGGCTTTCGCGATGTGATCGAGCAAGGCTATGAAAAACGCTTTGATCATTATGATTTGATGATCGACAGAGCGGCACCATTGGTTGATCGGCATTTGCGACTTCCAATCAAGGAACGCCTTGCCGTGAATGGTGACGTTTTGATCGCGCTGGATGAAACACGCATTCCCGAAATCGCAGCAGCCATCCGCGCTGAAAATGTCGGCGCGGTCGCCATTGGTTTGCTTCATGCCTATGCCCATCCCAAGCACGAGCAACGCATTGCTCAACTTTTAAAGCCCCTGCTCCCGCCAAATGTCACCATTTGCCTCTCATCTGAAGTGGCCCCCGAAATTCGCGAATATGAGCGCTTCTCAACTACAGTAGCCAATGCCTATGTGCGGCCCTTGATGGCGGGTTATTTGAAGCGCTTGCAAGATGGTTTAGGCGAGATGGGTTTGAATGCGCCACTTTATTTGATGATGTCGGGCGGCGGCCTCACCACATTGGAAACCGCCAGTCGATTTCCGATCAGGCTTGTGGAATCTGGCCCCGCAGGTGGCGCCATATTGGCCAGCCGCATCGCGCAAAGCTGCAAGCTGCCTGAGGTTCTTTCTTTCGACATGGGTGGCACCACGGCAAAGATTTGTTTGTTGAGCGATGCCAAGCCCGCACGCGCGCATCGGTTTGAAATTGCCAGAGCTTATAAGGACATGAAAGGCTCCGGCATTCCGGTTCGCATTCCCGTGATTGAAATGGTTGAGATTGGTGCAGGTGGTGGCTCCATCGCGCGCGTCGATAAATTGGGCCGGCTTACGGTCGGGCCAGATAGCGCTGGCTCTACACCAGGCCCTGTCTGTTATGGCCGTGGCGGAACCATGCCAACGGTGACCGATGCCAATGTTAATCTCGGCAAGATTGATCCGGCATTTTTTGCCGGCGGCAAAGTGCATCTCGATGAGGCCGCATCGGCCGCTGTTTTCAAAACACATATCGGCGACAAGCTCAACCTCAAGGATTTTTGGCCCGCTGCGGGTGTGGCAGAAATCGTCGAAGAAAACATGGCCAATGCCGCGCGCGTGCACGCCATTGAACGCGGTAAAGATATTGCCAAATGCACTATGGTGGCGTTTGGTGGCGGCGCTCCGTTGCACGCTTGCAGGCTGGCTGAAAAAGTTGGTGTCACCAAAATCATCGTTCCCGGTGGTGCTGGCGTTGGTTCGGCCATCGGGTTTTTGCAAGCGCCAGTGGCTTATGAGATCACCAAATCTTCCGCCATCAATCTTGATGCGTTTGATGCTGCCCATGTGAATCAACTTCTCAGGAAGATGACGCAAGATGCTGAATTTGTTGTGAAACCTGCCTTGCAAATGGAAA
>JAYVXY010000119.1:0-18569 GCA_043784785.1 Aestuariivirga sp.
AGGTTGTTTGTTACCAAAACCTTAAACTTCATGATGAACTGATTGTTAAACCTTCGCCGATAGCGTCACGATTTGTGAATAAGCAAGTTGGTATTGGTGATGAGTGACGAAGAAGATCTTGGGCTTGATATATCGGTTCTAACGCAAGTGTTGGAAGAGGGCGATGCTGCCGCTCGCATCACATTGGCGCTGCAATTGGCATCTTTGATTTCTGATCAGTCCACGCCTGAACTTGAGCGTGATCAGGTTATTCCAATTCTTCTGAAGCTCAGCGTTGATGATGATGCAGAAGTCAGGCGGGCCTTGGTTTCGGCACTGATGAACGAGCCAAAACTGCATTCCGACATTGTGTTTTCGATCATCGCCGATGACGACGCGATTGCCCTGCCATTCCTGGCGCAAACGCCAGCGTTGAACTCTTGGCACATGATGGCGATCCTGCGTGTGGGCGATGAACCGCGCCAGAGAACGGTGGCGGCCCGCGATGACCTGACGGACGAGGCCGCCAATTACATCATTAAATCTTCGCCGATGGGCACGGCTTGTGCACTTATGAATAACCCAATTCTTCAATTGGAAAATGAAGATTGCCACACGCTCTATCGACGCTTTGGCAATGCGCCGGAGATTGTTGAAGCTCTCTTGGCAAAGCCTGACTTGCCGCTGGATATCAGGATTACCCAGGCCAAGCGCGCCGCAAGCCGGATGCGTCAACTGTTGGCCGAGCGCGGCTGGGTTCCCGCCAATGATGCCATCGAGCTCGTAGCCGACGCCGAAGAATCGACGATTTTGCGCGTTCTTGCTGAAGCTGATTTAAATGAACGTGCAAAGGCCATGCAATATCTGGCGCGGCAAAACATGCTGACGCCAGCCCTGATTGTTCGCGCGGCAGCCACGGGCCAGATGCGTGTGGTGGAAGCTGCATTGGCTCATCTGAGTGGCATTTCAACCCCGCGTGCGGCTGATCAGATGTATTCGCGCTCTGCCTTGGGTTTCAAATCAATCTTCAAAAGATCAGGGCTTCCTTCGTCCTGCTTCGGGTTGATCAAGGCCGCCTGTGATGTTGTGGCTGATGCCAAAGATGAAGGCTTGCCATTGGAAACCGAAGAATTTGGCCGCCGCATTCTGGAAGCTTTGATGACGCGTTATGAAAATATGAATGCGGCTGAGCGCGCCAAACAGATTGAACATGTCGGTCGCTATGGCACCGAGCGCATGCGCAAAATTGCCAAACGGCTCAAGGCCGATATGGTGCGCGCGGCTTAGAACTTAAACTGCTCGTTCAACACCCGCTCGGCCAAACTGTGGCCGGGGTCGAAGAGCATTTTTACACTGCGCTTTTTATCTTCAGCAATTTCAACCGAAGCCACGTTGCGAACTTCAATATGATCGGCAACGGCAGCCACGGGGCGCTTTTCATGTTCGAGCACGGTAATTTTGACTTTTGCGTTATGAGGCAGAATGGCGCCGCGCCAGCGCCGTGGCCGGAAAGCGCTGATGGGTGTTAATGCCAAGAGTGGCGAGCCGATCGGTAAAATTGGCCCGTGTGCGGATAAATTATAAGCCGTGCTGCCAACAGGTGTGGACAGCAGCAAACCGTCACAAATCAATTCATCAAGCCGCGTTTGGCTATCGATGCTGATTTTTAACTTGGCGGCTTGGCTGCGCTGACGTAGCAAGGACACTTCATTGAATGCTAACCCTTGATGATGTTTGCCATCATGTGTGGTGGCCACCATCTTCAAAGGGCGAATGCTGGTTAGCTCAGCCGCAGCCAAGCGCTCTGGCAAATTCTTGTCGGCGAAATCATTCATCAAAAAACCGACTGAACCGCGGTTCATTCCATAAATCGGAAGGCCGGCCTGCATGAAACGGTGCAGAGCTTGCAGCATCAAGCCATCGCCGCCCAGGGCCACCACCACATCAGCCGAGGTCGGATCGGCGTTGCCGTGCAGCTTCACAAGTTTTGCGAGGGCTTTGCGGGCCTCTGGTGCTTCAGACGCCAGGAAGGCGATGCGGTTGTATTTCATGCCGTTATTTGATCGTTGACAGTAAAGGGTTGCCGTTACATTGCTGGCGCTCACGTTAGCATTGCTGGAAGGCTTGTCCAATTAAGATGCGAAGTCTGGTTATTTGTTCCACCTGTAAATTTTCGGCGGAGTCGAAATTTGCCCCGGATGGCCGCACCGGTGGTGAGATTTTGATCAGTGAAATGAACGCTGTATTGATTGAGCAGGGGCGCAGTGATGTGGAAGTTCAAACCCAAATCTGCCTGTGGAATTGCACAAGGCCGTGCAGTGTGGTGATGCGCGATGATGAACGCTTTTCTTATGTAACCGGTGGCAATGAACCGACCAAAGCGCAGGCCGAAGCGATCCTCGCTTGGTTTGACGCGCATGGGCAAACGCAAACCGGTGAAGTTCCCTTCAAGCAATGGCCGCAAGCCATGCGCGGGCATTTCATCGCCCGCATGCCTCCGGTTAAGTCATGACTGTCACGTTGGTCTTGGGCGGCGCGCGCAGTGGCAAAAGCCGCTTTGCGGAGTCTTTATCTGAGGGAACAAAACATTATATCGCAACGGCGCAAGCCTTTGATGATGAAATGCGCGAACGCATTGCAAGTCACAAGAAGCAGCGCGGCACGGTTTGGGCAACTCATGAAGTGCCGTTTGACCTTGTAACAAAACTCAAAGACATCGACGCAGCCGATAATTTTATATTGCTGGATTGCCTGACGCTTTGGCTTTCCAACTTGTTGCTGGCCGAGGCTGATTGCGCAGAAATGGTGGCAGAGCTGGTTGCTCATCTCAAAACCGCCAAAGCGCAGATTGTTATTGTTTCAAATGAAGTTGGCCTTGGCATCGTTCCCGACAATGCGCTGGGCCGAACGTTTCGCGATATTCAGGGTATTGCCAATCAGGGTATTGCGGCGGTGGCCGACCATGTGGTTTTCATGGCCGCCGGATTGCCGCTGGTTCTTAAAGGATCATTGCCAAGGCCACCGCTGCCCCCAGTAAAATAAGCAAGGCGCGGTCATAAAGTTCAAGGCCCTTGTTGATGTCACTGGCCGTCATCTGCGTGCGGCCATTGCCCATATAGGGAAGTTCAACCATCTCACCATCATATTGGCGCGGGCCACCAAATTTGAGGCCCAACGCACCTGCCATCGCCGCTTCGGGCCAGCCAGCATTGGGCGATTGATGTTTGCCAGCATCGCGCCACATGGATGTGAGAGCGACTTTGGCATTGGCTTTTGAGATGAACCAAGCTGCTGCGGCGAAGGCCAAGCCTGTGAGGCGCGAGGCGGGGAGATTGACCAGATCATCAAGCTTTGCAGCGGCCCAACCAAAGTGCAGATATTTTTCGGATTTGTGGCCAATCATGGAATCAGCCGTGTTGATGGCTTTGTAAATCACAATGCCAGGCAGACCCGCGACCGCATACCAAAAGATGGGAGCAGTGATGCCGTCTGCCGTATTTTCGGCAAGGCTTTCGAGAGCGGCTTTGGCAATGCCACTTTCGTCGAGTGTGTGCGGATCACGGCCAACGATCTTGGCCACTTCGGTGCGAGCTGCACTCAATGATTGGGGCAGGGCATGGGCCACGGCGCTCACATGATCGCGCAAAGATTTCTGGGCGATCATCGTGGTAGCCAAGGCGACGTTGATGATCCAGCCATAGGGAATGGCGTTGAGAATTTTTGCAGCGACAATGGCGGGAATACCAACGGCAAGGCAAAGCACAATGATTGCAATTATGCCCTGGTTGCGCTGTTCGTCTGCTTCGGCATCAGGGTCATTCAAGCCCTCATCGAGATAGGCAATGAGCTTGCCGATCCATTCAACCGGGTGGCCTGCAAGTTTGTAAAGCGTCTGCGGATAGCCGACGAAATTTTCAACGACGAGGGCCAATGCGGCAAGAGCAAAATTATTCAATGAACTTCTCCGGCAAGGCTCATGATCTGATCGAGGTCGAGATGGGTTTCGAGATAGCCTGCGAGTTCATCCAAGGTTTGCTCCACAGTTTGATCGAAGGCAAAGCCTGAGGCATTCGCACCCAGTGATTTCAAGAAGGCATGGCGGAAACCATCGGCGGAAAAACAGCCATGAAGGTAAGTTCCGGTCACAAGACCATCGGGGCTTGATGCGCCTTCTGGCCCATTGGCAGTTTGGGCAAAAAGCCGTGCGCTATCAGTCCCGGTGGTTTCACCCAAATGGATTTCATAAGCCTTGATCAATTGACCGCTGAGGGCGTGGATGGCTTGGGTTTCGGTGGTGGTTTTGTCAGGCAACAAAGTGGTTTCAACATTGAGCAGGCCCAAGCCTTCGACGCTTGCTGGCTTGCCTTCTAGGCCTTGCGGATCATGGATCATGGTCCCCAGCATTTGATAGCCACCACATAGGCCCAGCACCCGTCCGCCGCGCCGCACATGGGCTTTAAGATCAATGTCCCACCCAGCCTCTCGTAGGGCTTTGAGATCAGCGATGGTGGATTTGCTGCCGGGGATGATGACCAGCTTTGCATCAGCGGGGATAGGGTCGCCGGATGCCAGGAATTGAACAGTGACATCAGGCTCCAATCGCAGTGGATCAAGATCGTCAAAATTGGCGATGCGAGGCAAGCGGAGAACACAGATTTTCAAGCCTTTTGAATCGGTTGTAGCCATATGCTCTAAACTCACTGCATCTTCGGCCGGGAGTTTATTGGCATTGCTGAAATGCGGGATCACGCCAAGGCAAGGCGTTTTGGTGTGGGCTTCCAGATACAGTCTCCCTTCAGAAAACAATTCTGGATCACCATGGAACTTATTGATTATGAATCCTTTTATGTAGTTGCGATCAGGTTCATTCAGTACAACAAAGGTGCCGATGATTGAAGCGATTACCCCGCCACGATGAATATCGCCGATCAGCAAGGCGGGAACATTGGCAGCAGTGGCAAAACCCAGATTGGCCAAGTCACCATCACGCAGATTCACTTCGGCGGGGCTGCCGGCACCTTCAATCAAGATTAAATCATGGTTTTCGGCCAGTCTGTGAAAACTTTCGAGGATGGCTGGCATATAGCTGGCGCGTTCACGGAAGAAATCACGGGCCTTGAGCGTGGCTTTGCGCTTGCCCTGCACGATCACCTGCGCGCCGGTTTCACTTTCAGGTTTGAGCAGCACCGGATTCATGTGAACCGTGGCAGGAATGCGGGCGGCGCGGGCTTGCAGGGCTTGGGCGCGGCCAATTTCACCGCCATCACTGGTGACGGCTGCATTGTTGGACATGTTTTGCGGCTTGAACGGAGCAACACGAAGCCCGCGATTGGCAAAAGCGCGGGCGAGGCCAGCAACAATCAGGGATTTACCGACATCTGATCCCGTGCCGAGAAACATGATGGCCTTGGCGCTCATTGTGGAGCCGCCGAAATGATGTGGGCATAGGAGCCCATGACATTGTCAATGCGCTGGCCAATGGGGCCGAGATCATTTCCGGCTGCATCAGAAGCTTGGAACAAGGGATCAGCAGAACCTTGGGCAGAAACGGTGGAATAATGGAATTCATGGCCGCGCAGGTTTGACCTCCACGGGGCATTCAATGGTTTCAGCTGTCGATAACCCAGATGAAGCTTGCGGGAAGCAAAGCTGGTGGTGACGGGAAGCAATCCCGCCATGGCGTGAGATAGCCCCTTGGCATCAATAATCGCATCGCCCAAAACCATATAGCCACCGCATTCGCCATAAATCAGGCCTTTGTGCTGGCGCAACGCGTTGAGAAAGGTTGAATTGGCGGCAAGTTTGCCCGCATGCAATTCAGGATATCCGCCGGGCAGGAATATGGCATCGCCCTTTGGCGTTTCGTTATTGAGGGGCGAGAAAAAGCTGAGTTCGGCTCCTTGGCTGCGCCAATCACTGAGCAGGTGCGGATAGGCGAAGGTAAAGGCCAGATCACTGGCGATGGCGATGTTTTGGGCCAGAGGTGGCGGGGGGGTTACGCTAGTCCGGGGTTGATTCGTAATTTCGGAAGCCGATTCGATAATCTTGTCAAGAATTGTTTCACGGGAAACTCCTGCAGCGGCTGATTCGATAAAGCTTTCAAGTTGTTGATTCTCTTGCGCTTGCACCAATCCAAGATGCCGTGATGGCCAAATCAGTGAGTCATTCTGACGCATTATCCCCAGTAATTTTGAGTCAATTGAGGAACTTAGCATACGGGCGTGGCGGTCGGAGCCGACGCGGTTCAAGATCACGCCCGCGATATTCAGGCTGGGTCGGAAGGTGGAAAAGCCATGCACCAAAGCGGCGACGGATTGCGCCTGTTTGGCAGCATCGATCACCAGAATGACGGGTAAGTTCAGCGCTTCGGCCAAATCTGCCGTCGAACCCTTTGCTCCATCTGGCCCATCGAACAGACCCATAACACCTTCGACGATCACGATGTCTGCACTGATTTCCGCAAACCGCTCTTTGCAGGCGTCAGCACCCATCGCCCAATAGTCGAGATTGATGCAGGGCGCACCACTGGCTGCTTCGTGAAAGCGGCCATCAATGTAATCAGGGCCGACTTTGGCTGAAGCCACTCTCAGGCCACGATTACGCAGGGCGCGGATGAGGCCAAGGGTGATTAAGGTTTTGCCGCTGCCAGAATGGGGGGCTGCCACCAAAATGGCCTTAGCCAATTGGATTGTCCCGCAAGCTCGGCCCATACCAATCGAGCAATTCACGCCAATCAGAAGCGTGGCCAACCACGATAATGGCGGGAGTTGGTGGATTATTGGCTTTCACGAATGCGCCCGCTTCGCCCAAAACCGTGCTGGCTACAGATTGATGCGGCATCGATGCGTTGGAAACGATGGTAACGGGGTGATCAGCGGGTCGGCCCGCTTCAATTAAAGTCGTAGCGATTTCACCTAAGTTCTTGACCCCCATATACATTATAATAACCGGTGCTGCTGTGGCGATGGCCTTCCAATTGACATTGGCTGGCATTTTACCTGTTGCGTCATGGCCGGTGAGGAAGATCACCGCGTGGTTGGTATCGCGGTGGGTGGCGGGAATACCCGCATAGGCCAGCCCGCCCACGCCAGACGTGATCCCCGGAACGATCCGAAATGGAATGCGGGCTTTGGCCAAGGTTTGGCTTTCTTCACCGCCGCGGCCAAACATAAATGGGTCGCCGCCTTTTAAACGCAGCACACGTTTTCCGGACTGCGCCAATTCGATCAAACGGAGCGAAATGTCTTTCTGCACGGGAGAAGGTTTGCCGCCGCGTTTGCCGGCATATTCCAGTTCAGCGCCGGGGCGCACCCAGCGTAAAATATCCGGGTTCACCAAAGCGTCATAAACCACTACATCGCAATTCTGCATGGCGTGGTAACAGAGTAGAGACATAAGGCCCGGTGCCCCCGGGCCAGCACCAACCAGCCACACCCAGCCTTCAGCGAAATGCGGAAATGGTTCTTCGTCCAATTTGGCGAAGCCTGTGGCTTTGCCGGAATAGGCTTGCCAGCTGGCGACAGTTTTGGTGGTTTTATTGGTGGTCTTGCTAGCCATGGCCCCTTATAGATAGGCTCATGCGTTTGGAAAAGCCTCAAACATCATTAAGGCGCGGCTGGACCACAGGCGCATGTGCGACTGCGGCAGTAAAGGCGGCTTATACGGCATTGCTGACTGGTGCATTTCCTGATCCGGTTTCGATTACGCTACCCAAGGGAGAGCAGCCGGCTTTTGCTCTGGCGTTCGAAGAGAAGGGCGCGGATTGGGCGCGCGTCGGCATCATCAAAGATGCAGGCGATGACCCTGATGTAACCCATGGTGCCATGGTCATTGCCACCGTTCGGCGCGGCGGCAAGGGCGTTTCATTCAAAGCGGGCGCGGGTGTTGGCATTGTGACCAAGCCCGGTCTGCCGATTGCCGTGGGCGAGGCCGCGATTAATCCCATACCCCGCCAAATGATGGCGGCGGTGATTGCCGAACTCGGCGGCGAGGATGTTGAGATTGAGATTTCGATTCCCGATGGAGCAGCCCTTGCTGAGAAAACCTGGAACCCGCGGCTAGGTATTATTGGTGGCTTGTCAATTTTGGGTACCACCGGAATTGTCCACCCATTTTCATGTGCGGCTTGGATTGCGTCGATCCATCGCGGCATTGACGTGGCCCGCGCCATGGGTTTGCAACATGTGGCGGGCTGCACCGGATCAACATCAGAAGATGCCGTGCGCGCGCATTATGGTTTGCCGCTGGAAGCGATGTTGGACATGGGAGATTTTGCCGGCGGCGTTCTTAAATATATTCGTAGCCATCCAGTGCCGCGCGTGACCATTGGTGGCGGCTTTGGCAAAATGGTGAAGCTGGCGCAGGGGGCAATGGATTTGCATTCGGGGCGATCACAAGTTGATTTTTCGTGGTTGGCCCAGCGTGTATCTGTGGCGTTGCGCGCAGACGTGTTGGGGGCCAACACCGCACAGCAGGTTTTGGAAATGGCGGGCACACCGCTTGCTGAAACCGTTGCGGGCGAAGCGCTGCACCAAGTGACGCGCGTGCTTGAGGGAAGCTCGGTTGCCGATGTGATTATTGTCAGCAAGGCGGGTCAAATTATTGCGCATGCAAGCTAAACGCATTCTCATCTTGGGTGGCACGGGTGAAGCGCGCGCATTGGCAGCACTGCTCGTGGACGCTGGTCATGATGTGACGACTTCGCTGGCAGGCGTCACCGAAAAGCCGATAATGCCAAAAGGCAAAACTCGAATTGGCGGGTTCGGCGGTGTTGAAGGTTTGCGGAATTATCTTCATGCGCAAAAATTTGTTGTGGTGGTTGATGCCACTCATCCGTTTGCCGTCCAAATCTCACGCAACGCCGCGCTGGCATGCGACGGGGTTCATTTGTTGCGACTGGAACGACCCGCCTGGGTGAAACAGGTTGGCGATCATTGGATTGATGTTGCAGATGTTTTGAGGGCGGTTGCAGCATTGCCACGCGGCGCACATGTATTCTGTACAATTGGGCGGAAAGAAATTGATGCCTTTGTTGCGCGCTCTGATTTATCAGGCGTGGTCCGCATGATTGAACCGCCACCCACGCCACTAGCCGACCAATGGACATTGATGTTGCAGCGACCGCCCTTCAGCTTGGAGAGCGAAATTGCCTTGATGCGCGAAAATGAGATCACGCATTTGGTTTCCAAGAATGCTGGTGGTCGTGAAACTGAAAACAAGCTTGCTGCCGCAAGGCAGTTGCGCATTCCTGTGGTGATGATTGCGCGGCCGACCAAGCCTGTTGTCAACGGCTTTTCATTGGCGCAGGCCATTGTTGAGCACATCTCAAAGCTTGGCAGTGTTGCCGAATAGAGCTAGGTTCATATTTCAATATTAAATCGGATTCGTCACATGCGCAAAATCATCGTCTCGTTCTTGCTTCTTGTCATCACGGCTGGTTTTGCATCGGCCTCTACACTTGATGAGATAAAAAAGCGGGACAAGCTTTTGTGCGGTGTGAATTCTGGTTTGCTGGGGTTTGCGCTCAAAGGCGATGATGGCAAATGGGCAGGCTTTGACGTTGATTATTGTCGCGCTGTTGCTGCTGCTGTGCTGGGCAGTGCCGACAAGGTTGATTATGTGCCGCTTTCCACGGCTGATCGGTTTGAGAAACTAAAGTCCGGTGCGGTTGATCTCTTGGCGCGCAACACCACATGGACGATGGAACGCGAAACCAAAATGCCGTTTCGCTTTGCCGGTATCAGCTATCATGATGGGCAGAGCTTTTTAGTGCCCAAATCAATTGGTGTGAATTCGGTTTTCAATTTGGGGCAGGCGGCGATTTGTTTTCTCTCCGGCACCACGACCCAAGCCAATGTGGAGGATTTCTTCCGTGAAAAAGAACTCACTTTCACGCCTGTCACCTTCGGCACAATTGATGAATTGGTGACGGCTTTCCAAGCCAAGGATGGCGGCAAATGTGATGCTTATTCGGCCGATCAGTCACAGCTTTATGCGGTGCGCCTGAAATTGGCGAAACCCGATGATTACATTATTTTGCCGGAAGTGATTTCGAAGGAGCCATTGGGCCCAGCGGTTCGGCAGGGCGATGAGCAATGGTTCAACATTGCGCGCTGGACATTGTTTGCATTGATCAATGCAGAAGAGCTTGGCTTGCGTGGTGCTGGCGTGGATGATGCAAAAGCCAACAGCAAAAAGCCCGATGTGCGTCGCCTCATTGGACTTGAAGGCACATTCGGCGCGGATATGGGCCTTGATGCGGAATGGGCTGCTCGTGCTATTAAGGCGGGTGGCAATTACGGCGAAATTTTCGAGCGTAATCTGGGTAAAGGTTCAAAGCTCGGCATTGATCGCGGTTTGAATGCACCTTGGAACAAAGGCGGAATTTTATATGTGCCGCCAGTGCGGTGATGGGAACGTGATGCAATGAAAGTAACGCTCGATCTTTCCAGGCTATTGCAAGAGGGCAAGATTTCACAGGCTGAGTATGATCGGCTGGCATCATTTGGTCATGCAGGCACGGCATCATTGGCCTTCAATATTCTGATAGGCTTTGGTGTTGCCGCTGTAGCTGCCGGAATCGTAGCTTTGGTTCCCGATGCACGGACCGGGATTGTGCTTGGTGGCGCCATTTTGGTGGCCGGCCTTTATATTTACATCACGAAATTGACCCAGTGGGATATGCTTGCCCATATCCTTGTATTGGTCGGCGCATTGGTTCTCGGCGGCGGGGTTGTGGTTATAACCGATGCTGCCATCAGCGCATTTTTGCTGATCGCTGCCGGGTTTACTGCCGCCGCCGTAGCGGCCCGCAGCGGCCTTCTGATTTCTTTGGCCGTGCTGGCGCTTTCGTCAGCGATTGGGGCCCGCACGGATTACATGCACGCCAATTATTTTCTCGGCATTGAGCAACCAGCCTTCACCATCCTGATTTTTGGAGCGCTTGCAGTTGCCGCCTATATCATATCGAAAAATTTGTCCGCGGATTACGAAAGATTGGCGTTGATGGCGGCGCGTACTTCAGTTCTGCTGGTCAATTTTGGGTTTTGGGTAGGTTCGCTCTGGGGAGATAGGATCGGTCTTGATTTGAAAACGAGCGTCTCCGCTCCACTTGAAATCAGCGATGTGGTTTTTTCAATAATGTGGGCTTTGGTGCTGGCAGGTTCGATCCTGTGGGCCGTCAAAGCCAATCGTCAATGGGTGGTAAATGTTATGGCGGTTTTTGCGGCGATTCATTTTTACACCCAATGGTTTGAGCGGTTGGGGCCTGAACCCGTGGCGATATTGATCGGTGGTCTCTGCGCCTTGGGATTTGCGGCAGGCCTGTTTTATTTCAACAAGCAGCTTTGGGGTGGAAAGATCGCGGGCTGAATGGGCCCCTGAACAGGGGGTGAAACACTATACAATTACCGCGGTGCGATTAAATTATACTTCTTGTATAATTATACAATTACATATACATTACCGGCATGAACAAGCCTCTCATATTGCGTAAAGTTGGCAATTCACTGACTTTGACTGTTTCAGACCTCGCTAAGGACATGGGCCTTGCAGAGGGTGATAAGGTTTACGCCGTGCGCACGCCGCGCGGTTTTGAAATCACGCCCTATGATGCTAATTTTGACAAGGCGATGGATGTGGCGCGCAACTTCATGCGCAAATATCCTAACGCCATCAAGAAGCTGGTGGAATAAGAATTCATCATGAACTGGTTGACACTGGACATGGTGGAAGGCTTCCACCGTGAATCTCTTGCGCATTTTGGTGGTTCTGATGGCTTGCGTGATCGTGGCCTTTTGGAAAGTGCTTTGGCCCGCCCAGAAAACATTTTGGCTTATGAACCCGATGCTGATGTGTTTCGTTTGGCAGCAGCCTATGGCCATGGACTTGTGAAAAATCATCCGTTTATTGACGGTAAGAAAAGGACTGGAACTTTGGCTGCTGTTGTATTCCTAGGCATCAACGGTGTTGAAGTCGATTTCGATGAAGCTGAAATCGCAGTGATGATCATTGGACTTGCCGCAAGTGAGTTCGGTGAGGATGATCTTGCGAATTGGCTCCGCAAATCTGCGACTAAAAGCTAAGCCCCCAGCGATATCTTGCGCCCACTCGCGCCCCATTCGGCCCAGCTGCCGTCGTAGAGCTTCAGGTTCTTCGCACCAAGTTCGGTTAGCGCAAGGGTTAGAATCGCGGCGGTGACGCCGGAGCCGCAAGATGTAATGATTGACTTATTGCGATCAACCATCACCTCGTCGAAGCTGGCCGTAAGTGCAGCATTGTTCTTCAACGTGCCATCTTCATTGAGTAGGCTGGAGTAATGAACATTTTTGGCCCCCGGGATATGCCCAGGTTTTACGCCCGGGCGCGGTTCTGGCTCTTCTCCGCGAAACCTTGTGGGCGAGCGAGCATCGATGATTTGGGCTGTGCTATTGGCAACCTGATCAATTGACGACACCATTTCCGGACGGAGGGTTGCTGCAAAAGTTCCTTGCATTGGTGCTGTTATAGAGCCGATTTCAACAGCACGCTTTTCAGCAATCCATTTTTTTAAACCGCCATCCAACACAGCAACATTATCATGGCCAAAAATCTTGAACATCCACCAAACGCGAGCGGCGGAAAACAAGCCAACACTGTCATAGCAGATGATCTTCTTGGTGTTGGATACGCCGAGCTTGCTGACTTCACGCCCGAATTTATCTACACTTGGCAGCATATGGGGCAGTTTGGTTTCAGTATCTGAAATCGCGTCTAAATCAAAAAACTGTGCCTGAGGAATATGCGCCGCCACAAACTCCGCCTTGGCATCGCGTTTGGCAGTCGGCAAATGCCATGAGCAATCCAGAATGCAGAGTTCAGAATCGTTTAAGTGTGAAGCAAGCCATTCCGTTGTAACAAGATTACTCACTTCGGAACGTCCTCAAACACTTTCGGTGCCTTTGATTTTGCTTCCAGCCAATGCGGCACAGGCAAATCTTTGCTGCGTAAAAATTCAGGATTGAACAGCTTCGAGGCATAGCGTGTGCCATAGTCGCAGAGGATGGTCACGATGGTGTGGCCCGGGCCCATTTGTTTGGCGAGTGCAATGGCACCAGCCACATTCACGCCGGTTGAGCCGCCCATGCACAGGCCTTCATGTTCCAATAAATCGAAAGCGATTTGCACAGCTTCCTTATCGTGAATCTGGAAGGCGTCATCAATCACAGCACCTTCCAGGTTTGCGGTAATGCGGCCTTGGCCGATGCCTTCGGTGATGGATGAGCCTTCGGATTTGAGTTCGCCATATTTATAGAAATTGTAAAGTGCCGCCCCCATCGGGTCAGCAAGTGCGATGCGAATATCCTTGTTGTGTTTCTTCA
The DNA here is from genome assembly GCA_043784785.1 of Aestuariivirga sp. Classification (GTDB taxonomy): domain Bacteria; phylum Pseudomonadota; class Alphaproteobacteria; order Rhizobiales; family Aestuariivirgaceae; genus Aestuariivirga. Next base: position 13,338 of record JAYVXY010000119.1, read on the forward strand.
GTGCCATGCTGATGCCGGCCAGCGTGCCACCAGAGCCAACCGCGCTCACAAAGCCATTTATCTTGCCATTGGTTTGCGACCAAATCTCAGGCCCTGTGCCTTCAATATGCGCTTGTCTATTGGCCACATTGTCAAACTGGTTGGCCCACACAGCCCCCATGGCTTTGGCCAAGCGGCCGGAATATTTCACATAGTTATTTGGGTTCTTATATGGAACCGCAGGCACTTCAACCAGTTCAGCACCAAGCTGTCTGATGGCGTCTTTCTTTTCTTGAGATTGGGTTTCAGGAATCACGATCACTGTTTTGAAACCCATGGCATTGGCAACAACACATAAACCGATGCCGGTATTTCCGGCTGTTCCTTCAACAATGGTGCCGCCGGGTTTCAGTTCGCCGCGCTTGATCGCATCCTTGATAATAAAAAGTGCAGCACGGTCTTTCACCGATTGGCCAGGGTTCATGAATTCGGCTTTGCCAAGAATGGTGCAGCCGGTGAGTTCCGAAGCTTTGCGCAATTGAATGAGGGGCGTGTTGCCTATGGCATCAATGACGTTGTGGCGAATATCCATGGGGTGCTCCTTGCGTACAAATCAAATTGCCTTACTTCGCCGCCAAATGCAAAGGGCTGATCATTTTCATGACCAGCCCTTCAAATTTGGCTCCCCGAGCTGGACTCGAACCAGCGACAATTCGATTAACAGTCGAATGCTCTACCAACTGAGCTATCAGGGAATATGTGGCAGCGCTATAGCAGATGAAATTTGAGGCGCAAACCCTAAATTTGTTTTTTCCTCGCAGTGGAAAATTGGAGGCCTCGCCCAGAATCGAACTGGGATGCAAGGATTTGCAGTCCTCTGCGTAACCACTCCGCCACGAGGCCTCACTGGCGGCGGCTTATAGGCGAAGGAGATTAATGAAACAACACTCATTGTAGATATCCGCAGATAGACTTAAAGCTTTGTCTCGGCTATTCGATTGACAGCGCAAACCAACTTGATGGAAGCAATATGTTCGATTTTGCCCAAGCCCGCACAAATATGGTGGATAGCCAACTCCGCCCCAATGGCATTACCGATGGTCGGATTTTGGATGCCATGCAATCTGTCATGCGTGAGAGATTTGTGGGCCAGGCTCAGCAATCTGTGGCCTATATGGATGGCGACATTGCGCTGAAAGAAACCAGCTTGGCTCCAAGGTTTTTGATCGAGCCTATGGCATTTGCCCGCATGTTACAGGCCGCTGAAGTCAGCCCCACAGACAGAGTGTTGGATATTGGCGCTGCCACCGGTTATGGCGCTGCGGTTCTTTCAAACTTGGTGGCGCAGATTGTCGCGGTTGAGAGCGATGCATCACTGGTTGCAATCGCGCGGCATAATCTTTCAAGCTCGGCCAATGTGTCCATTATCGAGGGGCCATTGTCGCAGGGGGCTCCCAATGCCGGGCTATTTGATCTGATTGTTCTTGAGGGGCGGGTCGAAGAAGTTCCTAACACCTTGTTTTCACAAGTAAAAGATGGCGGTCGCGTGGTTGCTGCGATAGGTTCGCGTGATATGGCCAAGTGCTGTGTCTATAAGATTTCAGGCCAGACCCGCACCCAAAGAGCCGTTTTTGATATTTCTGTTGCGGTTTTACCAGGCTTTGGAAAAGTTAAAGCGGCATTTGCATTCTAAATTAATACACCCTATATCGGATTGTAATAGGGGTGCAGACGTTTCAGCTGATTCCGCGGTTTGTTTTCACAAGTTGCGGTGGTGTCGGATTTGATTCGTAAATGAAAGCCTCGAGGATGTCATGCGGGTGTTCAGAGGTGTTTGAATTGCAGATTATTGTTCGTATGCGGGCCTTGTTATTGTCTGGGGCGATTTTGGGGGCTTTTGGGGTCATATCTTATGCTTCAGCCGAGACGCTCGGTGATGCGCTATCGGGCGCTTACCATCATAACTCTACTTTAGAAGCTGACCGTGCACGGCAGCGCGCAACCGATGAACTGGTGCCACAGGCGCTTTCAGGCTGGCGTCCAACAGTCACGGCCCAAGGGTCAGTTGGCCATCAAGTGCTGAACAGCAGCACCGGGGGCTATGTCGTAACCAATCCTGAGCAACTCACAATTTCACTCAGCCAACCGATTTTTCGCGGCTTTAAAACCGTTGAAGGCACAGCTGTTGCCGAAGCCAATGTAGAGGCCGGTCGCCAACAGCTTTTATCAGTTGAGCAAACCACACTTTTCAACGCCGTTCAGGCCTATATGAATGTGGTGCAAAACCGCCAGATTTTGGTGCTGCGCCGCAAGAATGTAAGTGTTTTGTCGGGCCAGCTTAATGGGTCTCAGGCCCGGTTCAAGGCCGGTGAGCTGACGCGCACAGACGTGGCGCTTTCAAGGGCAACATTAAGTGGTGCCCAAGGGCAGGTGGCGATTGCCATTTCCAATCTGCTTGCGGCAGAAGCCAATTATCGCACAGTGGTTGGTCATGCTCCAGGCAAGTTGAATATGCCGCATTTGGCTTCGCGCCCACGCACGCTGAATATCGCCTATGACATTGCCCAAGAAACCAATCCAGCCATCCTCGCCGCAGCGCAAGTTCAAGACGCTGCAGAACATCAGGTCGAAGTGGTGGGTGGAGATTTGCTACCAACGATCAACTTGCAGGCTTCGGCGAGTTTAAATAACGAGAGTTCATCGCCCGGCACCAGTTCTTCAAGTGCGCTGGTTCAAGGTGTTCTAACCGTGCCGATCTATGAAGCGGGCCGGGTTTATTCCGGTGTTCGCCAAGCCAAGGAAACCGCCAGCCAGAATCGCGTTCAGGTGATTTCAGCGGTGCGCAGTGTGCGTGAATCGGTAACGGTTGCATGGAACAGCATTGATGCAACAGGCCAGGCTTTGAGCGCAACGCGGGATCAGGTTTCAGCATCGCGTTTGGCTTTAGATGGTGTGCGTCAAGAATATCAAGTGGGTTCACGTTCAACAATTGATGTGTTGAATGCTGAGCAGTCTTTGGTGGGCGCGCAAATTTCCGAAGTGACAGCGCAACATGATCAACTTGTGGCGTCTTATCAGCTCCTCGCGGCTATTGGTCATCTCACAGCGCGGCACTTGGGCATCACCGGCATTTATGATGTTAAGGAGCATTATAATGATGTGCGTAACAAATGGATTGGTCTTGACCCTGAAACGGGCGAGCCGCACTAAGGTCTTATCGACTTTGCACTTTATTTGAAGTACAACCTTGTTCAGGCGGTGCTTTGTAAAATGAAGTGATTTTGAGAGGCCATTTGTTTCGTGACTGTTGAACCCCGGGTAGAAGATTTGCTGGCGTCGATCCGCAAAGCGATTGATGATGACCTCAGTGGCTTGTCTGCGGCAGCGCCAAACAAAACATCGGGCAACTCACAAGGCACTTTGATGCGCGGCGCTTTGCGCGAAATGCGCGTTAATTTTGACAGTACACCGAGCGGTCGCGAACAGGCCGATGGTGAAATCGCCCAATTGCGCGAACGCATTGGTCGCAGCCGCAATGAATCGGCTTTTGTCGTGCGTCCGCCATTGCCCAAGCCGCATGTGCCAAGGCCTTCGATTGAAGTTGAATCCAAACGCAGTGGCATAAGCGGCATTTTGTCAGGTGATTTGCCACCGCGCCAAGCCCCCGCTTTGCGCCAGACTTATATTGACGAACCACCGCAACATGGCGCTGGCTTTACCGAAGCGCAGTCCTATGAGCCCGAATATCAGGAGCCGGCTTGGGAAGAGGCTGCCAATTCTTTGCCGCCGCAACAGGATTATTATCAACCTGCCTATGCGCCACCTCCTGCTCATGGTGCGTTGGTTTCGCCCAGCACGGCCTATTCTGCGCAAAACTCGTTCCAGCAATTAACCGATGCGATTATGTCGCGCGCTGCCGGAGATCGCGGGTTGGAAGGCCTGACCCAGGATTTGCTGCGCGGCATGTTGAAAACCTGGCTCGATGATAATCTGCCGCAACTGGTTGAAAAACTGGTGCGCGAAGAAATTGAGCGCGTGGCGCGGCGCGGGCGCTAAAAGTGGAAGTTTAACGCGGCGCGAATGGTTGAGGCGTTTTTGAGATGGGCATCGTAGTCATTTACCACCATAAGTCCGCCGAATGCAGAGAAGTCATCATAATCAAATTCGACTTGCCCCGATATTTTTGGAGTAAAGCCATATTCCGCGCCAATTCCGGCTGATCCACCGAAGTAAGTCGTTGAAGTTTTGTCGCCGGTTTCACCATCGGTGAAAGTAAAGTCGGCAATGGCCAAACCGCCTACCACGTAAACTAACAATGGCCCCTGATCTGGTGCATAGCCGAGCCGCAAGCGTGTGTGGCTGTCCCAATTCATATTATACGTATTCGGCACAACTGATCCGCCATGACCAATCGCGTTCGAAAGGCCAAAGTCACTTTCGGTACCATAGACCCAATTGCCGCTTTGGAAGTTATAGCCATATTCGATGCCGCCAACCAAGCCTGTGGTATTGGCATTCAGCTCGGAAATAACGCCCTTGTCAGTTAAATCTGTCTGGCTCCAGAGATCGCCAAACTGGGCGCCCAAGTACCAGCCGCGCCAGTCATAGCTCTGCCCCAGGTTCTTATCCTTGGCGATTACCACTTGGCTGCCCAAAGCTAGAAAAAGTCCAGCAACGATGATTTTGTTCTTCACAACAAACTCTCCCCATGCAGCAATAAGCATTAACCTCTCATCAACTTATTGGCAAGCGCGCAGGCGTTGCGTCTAGGGGCGACAAAAGCACCCTGTTGCGTGCAATGTCGCAGTGGTGTTTAAGCGCCACAACTTCAGCCAAATCAAAGATTCCCAGCCATGCCTCTCGATACAAAATTCGTTCCCGCCGAAATGGAAGCCCGCTTGTATAAGCAGTGGGAAGAGGGCGGCTATTTCAAGCCGGGGCGCAAGCCCAATGCCAAGCCGTTCACCATTGTTATCCCGCCGCCAAACGTCACCGGCTCGCTCCATATGGGCCATGCGCTCAACAATACGATTCAGGATATTCTGGTGCGCTTTGAGCGGATGCGGGGCAGGGATGTTCTGTGGCAGCCGGGCACCGACCATGCCGGCATCGCCACGCAGATGGTGGTGGAGCGTTTGCTCAAAGCCGAAAATAAAACCGATCGCAAAACCATGGGCCGCGAGGCGTTCCTCAAGCGCGTGTGGGAATGGAAGGCCGAAAGCGGCGGCATCATCACCACGCAATTGCGCAGGC
>JAYVXY010000120.1:0-18424 GCA_043784785.1 Aestuariivirga sp.
AATGCCTCATCTGCTCCATTAAAGCCACCGTCATGAGCGTTAACCCCTTCGGGAGAAGACAGGAACACACATGGCATAGTAGGAATATAATGTAAAGAGGCGAAATCAAATTATTTGTCTTCTCCCCGCTTCAGCGGGGAGAAGAAAGGGGCCCAATCTGCGTAGCTTCAGCGGAGCGGAGTGGGATAGATGAGGGGCCTGTTTGAAATTGAGTTCAACTGCCAGCAGCCCCTCACCTTCCCATCTCACTTCGTTAGACGGGGCCCTTCCTCTCCCCCCTAAAGCGGGAGAGAGGGAATTAAATACGCCTCCACACCGCCATACCCGCCGAGCCATGCGAACCCACCGACTCAGCAAAAACCTGCTATGAACCCACCACAACAAAGGGAAACATCATGAGCGAACTCACCTGTCTTGAACTCAGCATCCTCCTCTGGTTGGTGCATGTATTAACCCAAGCCATCACCGCACGCGGCGAATTTGGTGATGATTATTTGTTTAGCCCGCGCGACAAGGACGTGACGGCCAAGGGCCTGACCTGTGGCCGCGCCACAAGGGCGCTGCATAATTATATCGAAAACCTCGTGCCATTTGTGGCCGCTGATTTGGCTTTGATCACCACGCAACACACCGGCGGCTTGGGTGCTACAATCTGGATTATCGCGCGCATCATCTATCTGCCGATTTATATTATGGGCATCAAATATGTGCGCACGGCCTGCTGGGCTGTGGGCGTTGTTGGATTGTTGATGATGCTGGGGCGCTTGGCGGGTTATTGACGCGGGTTGATATTTGAGAAAATCTAACTGGCAATGAAGGGGTTCAGAATTTGAACCCCGAATTGCTCAAAATCCTTGGCGTTTTGCGTGACGATGATAAGCTCATGTTGTTTTGCGGTTGCGGCCAACATTGCATCTCCGGCCAGATGATCTTGGCACTTATGCATGAGCCTGCCCCAGATTCTAAACGCCTCAGCATCCATTGGCAGCACATTGTAGCTCAATGAAATTTGCTGCAACCAGCTCTCAAGTTCTGCTGCCCGTGATGGGTCGGTCTCACGGGTGATTTCGATGCCGGACTGGATTTCACCAATGGTTACAGCAGCGACAAACAATAGGTCATTGGCGGTTTGTCTTAACCACTCAACCACTGCGCCATGTGGCTTGATGCGGCGCAGTTCCGAGATGACGTTGGTATCCACCAGATACATTATTCAAACGCTTTGGGTGGGCGGCGCTTGATACGGCTGCGCGGCGGAATGTTCAAATCTCCACGCGCGACATCCGACATCAGCAACTCTTTCAAACTGGCACGGGCCGATTGTTGCAGGCGCGACCACTCTTTGACCGGCACCAGCACGGCTGCCTCCTCACCACGCTTGGTTACAATTTGCGGGCCCTCATTCATGCAGGTTTCAAGGAACTCGCTAAACCTTGCCTTGGCATCCTGGACAGACCAGCTTTTCATTTTTGTGTTCTTTCATCTAACTAGTCAGCACACTAGTTAGATATAATCACAAAATCAAGGCCCCCAATTCTAAACGCCAGATGAACGCGCCATTCAGACCAGGTTCCAGTGGAAGGGTGCAACTTATGTTCAAGTTCAACGTTTAGCTCCACAGGGAGTATTTAATATGAAAACCTTTGTCAGCGTCCTCATCCTCACCGTTTCATTCTTATCGGCTGGTGCTTTTGCCGGAAACGATCTCCCCATTCACGCTCACAAAGCAAATGTGACTGTGGTTTTCAAAAATCAACTCGAGCCTACCAAAGCCGAAATTACTGACCGCGTCTGCAAATTGAATTTCTGCAGAGAAGCGTAATCTGAAATTTGCCTCTTCTGGGGGCAAATGCAGCGGGTGTGACCGGGCCATTGAACAACGCCCCCTCTCAAGGTCTGGTCACACCCCTGTTTTTACAAAATTCCGCACTGCACAAATCTGGGGATAAGGGGTTGGAATCGTGGGCAAGGTTGTGTAGGTAACCCCAAATCGGGTTTTCCTCATCATGCCAAAAAGAAGCGACATCAAATCCATCCTCATCATCGGGGCGGGACCAATCATTATCGGCCAAGCCTGCGAATTTGACTATTCCGGCACCCAAGCCTGCAAAGCACTGAAAGCCGAAGGTTACCGCATTATTCTGGTGAACTCGAACCCCGCCACCATCATGACCGACCCTGATTTGGCCGATGCCACCTATATCGAGCCCATCACCCCTGAAGTTGTGGCCAAGATCATTGAAAAGGAACGCCACGTTCTTCCGGGAGGATTCGCGCTGCTTCCCACCATGGGCGGGCAAACCGCTTTGAACACCGCGCTCTCGCTCAACAAAATGGGCATTCTTGAGAAGTTTGGTGTGGAGCTGATTGGCGCCAAAGCCGAAGCCATCGACATGGCCGAAGACCGTGAATTATTCCGCGAGGCGATGAAGCGCATTGGCTTGGAAACGCCAAGATCACGCTTGGCCAATGCGTCGAACGCCAAGGATGCTGATAAGGAAGCTTATGCAACAGGCAAGGCAGCGGCCTCCGATATTGTAGCTTTTGAAAAATTCTGGGCTGAAGGCGAAGCTGAACGCCTGAAAAAATATCGCAACCGCGCCATGGTTGAAGCTTTCGAAGCCATGCTTGAAATCGGCTTGCCCTGCATCATTCGTCCATCTTTCACCTTAGGAGGCACGGGCGGCGGCATTGCTTATAACCGCGACGAGTTTCTCGACATTGTGGAAAAAGGTTTGGACGCCTCGCCCACCGCTGAAGTGCTGATCGAAGAGTCTGTGCTCGGCTGGAAAGAATATGAGATGGAAGTGGTGCGCGACAAAGCGGATAATTGCATCATCATTTGCTCGATTGAAAACATTGATCCGATGGGTGTGCATACGGGTGACTCGATCACTGTGGCCCCGGCCCTCACGCTGACCGATAAAGAATATCAAATCATGCGCAATGCATCGATCGCCGTGCTGCGCGAGATTGGCATTGAAACCGGCGGCTCCAACGTGCAGTTCGGTGTGAACCCGGCTGATGGCCGCTTGGTGGTGATTGAGATGAACCCGCGCGTGTCGCGTTCATCAGCATTGGCGTCTAAAGCTACCGGCTTCCCGATTGCAAAAATCGCGGCGAAGCTTGCCGTAGGCTATACACTCGATGAACTCGCCAATGACATTACCGGTGGTGCAACACCAGCTTCGTTTGAACCGACCATCGATTACGTTGTGGTCAAAATTCCGCGCTTTGCCTTTGAAAAATTTCCAGGCTCAATTCCTCATCTTACCACCGCGATGAAATCGGTTGGTGAAGTGATGGCCATTGGCCGCACTTTCCAAGAGTCGATGCAAAAAGCTTTGCGTGGTTTGGAGACAGGTCTCAGTGGTTTTGATGAAGTTGAAATCGCTGGCATTGGCGAAGGCGACGACAAAAATGCCATTCGTGCTGCATTGGGCCAACCAACACCTGATCGGATATTAAAGATCGCGCAGGCCTTCCGCCATGGCGCAACGGTCGAACAGATTTTTGCAACGTGCAAATATGAGCCGTGGTTCCTGCGCCAAATTCAAGACCTTGTGGAAACCGAAAAGCGAATCCAAAACAAGGGTTTGCCCAAGGATGCTGAGAATCTACGCAAACTCAAAGCCATGGGTTTTTCGGATAAGCGCTTGGGTAAACTGGCTGGCTTGTCGGAAGCCAAAGTTCACAAGCACCGCACCAAACTAAAAGTGCATCCGGTGTTCAAACGCATCGACACCTGCGCTGCCGAATTCGCCTCGCCTACTGCCTATATGTATTCAACATACGAAACCGGTTTGGCGGGTGGCGCCGGATTCACCGGCAATTCTAAAAGAGATGGCAATGAAGCGCGGCCAACGGACAAGCAAAAAATCATCATCCTCGGCGGCGGGCCAAACCGCATCGGCCAGGGCATTGAGTTTGATTACTGCTGCTGCCATGCCTGCTTCGCGCTGCATGATGCGGGCTATGAATCGATCATGGTCAATTGCAATCCTGAAACCGTGTCCACCGACTACGACACGTCGGATCGTTTGTACTTCGAGTCACTCACTGCCGAAGATGTTTTGGAAATCATCCGCACCGAGCAAAGCAACGGCACCCTCAAAGGTGTAATCGTGCAATTCGGCGGGCAGACGCCTTTGAAGTTGGCGGCGGCACTTGAAGCCGCTGGTGTTCCCATCCTTGGTACCACGCCTGATGCCATCGATTTGGCCGAAGACCGTGAACGCTTCTCCAAGCTCGTTAAAAAACTCAAGCTCAAGCAGCCTGTGAACGGCATGGCCTATTCCGGCGCTGAAGCCAAGAAAATCGCCAAACGCATCGGCTTTCCCGTTGTCATCCGCCCATCCTATGTTTTGGGCGGCAGAGCTATGGAAATCGTCAAGGATGATGCGGGCCTGCAACGCTACATCACCGAAGCTGTAGTGGTTTCAGGTGACTCGCCTGTGCTGATCGATAGCTATTTGAGCAACGCCATCGAAGTCGATGTCGATGCGATTTGCGATGGCAAGGATGTGTTCATCGCCGGTGTGATGGAACATATCGAAGAGGCGGGCATTCACTCTGGTGACAGCGCCTGTTCCCTGCCACCCTATTCCCTCAAACCCGCCATCATCGCCGAACTTGAAGCCCAGGCCAAGAAACTGGCACTGGCGCTGAATGTGGTTGGCCTGATGAATGTGCAATTCGCCATCAAGGATAATGAGGTTTATATTCTTGAAGTGAATCCACGCGCCTCGCGCACTGTGCCCTTCGTGGCCAAAGTGATTGGCGAACCTGTGGCCAAAATCGCTTCGCGCGTCATGGCTGGTGAAAGCCTCGCCAGCTTCAAACTGAAGAACGGGAAGTTCAGCCACATCGCTGTCAAAGAAGCCGTGTTCCCCTTCAACCGCTTCCCCGGCGTGGATGTTTTACTGGGGCCTGAGATGCGCTCTACTGGCGAAGTCATGGGCCTTGATAAAACTTACGACATGGCCTTTGCCAAAGCCCAGTTGGGCGCAGGCATGCGCATGCCGCTGAGTGGCAGTGTGTTTGTTTCGGTGAAAGAGCCAGATCGCGCCAAGGCTTTGCCATCCGTCAAGAAGCTGGTTGAAATGGGCTTCACCATCAAAGCTTCGGGTGGCAATCACGCTTATTTTGAAAGCAAAGGTGTTGCCTCCACCAAGATCAACAAAGTGCTGGAAGGTCGTCCACATATTGTGGATGCGATCAAGAATGGCGACATCCAATTGGTGCTCAACACCACAGAAACCCGCTCATCAGAGTCCGACTCAAAATCGATCCGCCAAACCGCCGTGATGCAAAAAGTGCCCTATTACACAACCCTGCCCGGCATCATCAGCGCAACAAAAGCCATTGCCGCGATGAAAGCAGATACAATCGAGGTTAGGCCATTGCAGGATTATTTTAAGTAGCTTTCTTCCGCACCGCCACCTGAAACGCCGCACGCAGGCCGCCGGCTTCCGCGCGACCAAGTTCCAACTTCGCTCCATAATTCTCGAGCAGTGCCTCCACAATTGAAAGCCCCAGTCCGCTGCCCTGCACTTTTTCATCAAGGCGCACGCCCCGGGTTAAGGCGGCGAGTTGTTGATCATTGTGAATGCCCGGGCCATCATCTTCAACACTCACAGTGGCGTGCGCACCTTCGACCACAACTGAAACAGCGACCACCGTCTTGGTCCATTTGCGGGCATTATCGATAAGGTTGCCCATCACCTCGGCAAAATCTTCGGCATTCATGGCCAGCGAAACATCGTCAGATCCTTGGCTGCGATAGGAGATTGCTGGTTCGCGCGGCAGTTTTTTGAGTGTTTCAATAATCGAGCGAATTTCAACCAGCGGCATCACACCTGATCCAATCACCGCGCCATCACCTTGGGCGCGGGCGCGGGCCAGCTCACGCTCAACATGGCGGTGCATGGTGCGCAAATGGCCGCGAATGGATTCGGCACTTTCGTTCTGGCCCTTACGCGCCAGCAAATCCGCCTGACCCGCAAGGGCTGCGATGGGTGTTTTAAGTCCATGCGCCAAATCTCCCGCCTGCCGGCGCGCGCGCTCCAGGTTGCGACGGTGCAAACCCAGCGTGGCGTTGATCTCTTCTGCCAGCGGCATGACTTCAGAGGGAACACCCCGTGTTTCAACGTGATCACTTAATCCGCTGCGCACCCGCTCAATATCGCGGCGCATCGCCTCAAGCGGCTTCAAGCCATAATAAATTTGGGCCGCCGCAGCCGCAACGATGGCGAGAAATGCCAGTCCTAAGGCAGTTGATAATGTGCGGACGAGATCTTGATGGTCAGCAGCCAACACCCGCGTATCTTGGCTTACCGTCAAAAGATAATGATGCTTCACATCAGCTTTATCGTGCTTGGTGACGGCGCGGCTCATGCCCATCAACTCAAGGCCCTTGGGCCCATGCAAAGGTGTGACCGCAAAATTCTCGCTTGCTTGATGAGCAGGCAGATCAAGTGACTGATCCCACAGTGAACGTGAACGCAGAGGCGGCTTTCCCTCCTCGTCCACTTGCCAATAGAGCCCCGACAGTGGACGCTGATACCGCGGATCACTCAGATCTGCATCAAGCCCGGCCGTGCCGTCATCTTTAACAATGAGATGGGAGGCCAGTTGATCAAGCTGCAATGACAGGCTTTCATGCAAGCGGCTTTCAACTTGCCGTTCAAATAAATTGGCAATCAGGAATCCAATAAAAGCCAAAGTCAACAAAGCCGAAAGTGCCGCCGCCAGCATTAACCGCAAGCGCAATGAATGCGGGTTCAAGTTTGTTTATCCGCAATGAAATAGCCAGCCCCTTTGCGGGTTTCGATAAGGCCAGGGCTTAAGCGTTTGCGCACCCTGCCGATCAAGGTTTCCAATGTGTTTGAGGAAGATTCACCAGCACCATAGACATGCTCATAAAGCTCCCTGAAGCCCACAATCTCACCGCGTCGATGCAAAAGATAGCTGGCAGCGCGATATTCCAATGGCGAAAGCTTGATCGGCAAGCCGTCCAAAGACACTTGCATCGTGCGGGTGTCTAAGCGCAAATTGCCAACCACAATTTCCGGCGTGGCATGGCCGCTTGAGCGGCGCAAAACCGCCCGCAACCGCGCCACCAGTTCCTCAGCTTCAAAGGGTTTGCCAATGTAATCATCGGCACCGATGTTAATTCCCGCCACCCGGTCGCGCCAACTGCCCCGCGCTGTCAAAGCAATCACCGGCATGGTTTTTCCAGCTTCGCGCCATGATTGCAAAATGCTCAAACCGTCAAGCTTGGGCAAGCCCAGATCAAGAATAACGGCAGCATAATCTTCGGTCTCGCCTAAAAATTGCGCCGCTTCACCATCGCCGACGATTTCGGTTAAGAAGCCTGCCGCTTCCAAGACCCGTCCAATATGTTTTGCCACATCAGGCTCGTCTTCAACGATCAAAACTCGCATTATTTTTCCCAAATTTCGATTATGGTTTTGTCTTTGGCATTCACCGTGACAACACGGTAATCGCCTTCTTTCGACAGAATGCTTAAAACATACACCAAAATGCCTTGCCGCCGTTTCAACCGCGCTTCAAAAAGATCACCAGGCACTTTTTTTTGCACCTCTTCAAGAATAACCGCCAAAGGCAGTGCACTTCCATTTTTTACGCTTTCCAGCGCAAACTCGTGCTCATGGGCCTCATCATGACCCGGAATTTCACCTACTTCGTCATCAAGAGCCAAGGCGGGAACCAACTCGATTGTGGACAACAACATCACTGCGCCGAGCAGAAAACTGCGGCACGAACCCCATGAACGATATGATCTTTCAGCCATAACAGCATCATTATGACATCTTTCTCCTGACAGGTCGCTTATCTTGAGAAAAAACCCCGGGGAAACTGTTCTATCCCTAACCCTTGAAATTTGCACCGCGTTGGGGCATGTTAGTGCCTTGCCCGGCCTCGATTGCTTAACAGCAATTGCCGGGTGTTATTTTTCCTTAAATTTGGAAACTAAGGGACTGAACGGAAAGCCATGGAAAAAGTACCGATGACCGAAGAAGGTTACGCCTCAATGTTAGAGGATGTGAAATTTATGAAATCGGTGGAACGCCCGCGCATCATTAAAGCGATTGAAGAAGCCCGCGCCCATGGCGACTTGTCTGAAAACGCTGAATATCACGCCGCCAAGGAAGCCCAGGGCTGGAACGAAACCAAGGTTCAAGAACTGGAAGACCGACTGTCACGCGCTGAGGTGATCGACCCAACAAAACTGTCGGGCGACACTGTGATGTTTGGCGCCAAATTGACACTGATTGACGAAGACAGCGAAGATGAAGTGAAATACCAGATCGTCGGCGACTTTGAAGCCGATGTGAAGAAGGGTCGCATCTCGATTTCTTCGCCGATTGCCCGCGCGCTGATTGGCAAGAAGCGGGGCGATAGTGTTGAGGTCAACACGCCCGGCGGAGGCAAGTCATATGAAATCGTGAAGGTGCAGTGGAAGTAATATCTGCATTTTAGAATCGATGTCAGCACCTCGTCATGAGGAAATTCTAAGTTGCTAGGTTGAGATTTGTGCTGGATGATAATGCTCAATAGACCTACCCCACTGCTATCGTCGCGGCAAGAAAGCTGGATCCCAATCTTCGCTGGGGTGACGAGCTTGGGGTTGCAAACCTTGCTCTTCACAATCCTCTTCACCATTGCTGCACAAGCTACTGTTTTCCTTGAAGATAAAACCTGGACTGAACTGCGCGACGAGATCAAGACGGGGGCGACGACGATTATCATCCCCATTGGTGGCACCGAGCAAAATGGCCCGGCCATGGCGCTTGGAAAGCACAATGTTCGGGTGAAGTTTCTAGCTGAAAAAATTGCCACAAAGCTGGGCAACACCATGGTGGCCCCGGTGATTGCCTATGTGCCAGAGGGCACCATCAACCCACCTTTGGCGCATATGAAATTTCCCGGCACCATCACCGTGCCCGACAAAGTATTCGAAGACATGCTTGATTCGGCAGCAGCCAGCTTTCAACATGCAGGTTTTAAAACCATCGTGCTGATCGGTGATCATGGCAGCTATCAAAATGATCTGACTGTTGTGGCCGACAAACTCAATGCCGAATGGAAAGGCAAGGCCCGGGTTTTCGCCGATCTTGATTATTACAACATCAGCCAGCACCAATATATGGTTGCGCTGATTGCCAATGGGGTGAAGCAATCAGACATCGGCACCCATGCGGCATTGTCCGACACTTCGCTGATGCTGGCGGTTGACCCCAGCATGGTTCGCGCTGACCTCATCGCAAACGGCCCAAAATTGGGAAGTGCCGATGGTGTTTACAATGGCGACCCCAAAAACGCTTCGGCTAAACTCGGACAGCTGGGGATTGACCTGATCATCGATGGAACGGTAGAGGCAATCCGGAAATTCAACGCAAAACCATAATCGAAATGATCACCATGACCAAATTCTGGGCCGGAGCCCTTTTGTTATCTTCAATAAGCTTGGGCGCAAACTTGGCCTATGGTGATGACATGAAGAAGATGGCCATGCCTGCCGATCAAAGCACAGCCCCCGCCAACGTACTGCCTGCCTCTGCCGAAACCCCAAAATCATATACCGACACAACCAATGTCTATAGCGAGACCGGCTCAGACAAGGTTGACTTTGCACTGATAAACACCCTGCCCCGCGTCTATGTGCCAAACCACGCTTCCGACAGCGTCACCGTGATCAACGCCACAACACTGCAAGTGGTGGAAACCTATAAGGCTGGCAAGGGCCCCCAGCACATCATTCCATCATGGGATATGAAAACCCTCTGGGTGGCCAATAATGCCGACCATTCCACCCAAGGCTCAATGACACCGATTGATCCCTGGACCGGAAAACCCGGCAAGCAGATCACGGTTGATGATCCTTATAATATGTATTTTATGCCCGACGGCAAATCGGCGGTGATCGTCGATGAAGCCTATCGTCGACTCGATTTCCGCGACCCGCAAACCATGGCCCTGCAAGGCACCCTGCCCCTGCCGGAATGCGATGGCGTCAACCATGCGGATTTCGCCGCTGATAATTCCTATGCCATTTTCACCTGTGAATTCGGTGGCGGCAGCTTGGCAAAGATTGATCTCATCAACAAGAAATTGCTCGGCATCCTGAAGTTTTCAAAAAAAGGCATGCCACAAGACATTCGCCTTTCGGCTGATGGCAAAATTTTTTATGTGGCCGACATGATGAATGATGGTGTGTTCACCATTGATGGCGATAAATTTGTTGAAACCGGTTTTTTCGAAACCGGCAAAGGCACACATGGATTTACCGTCAGTCGAGATGGCAAGAAGCTTTATATTTCCAATCGTGGCTCACACAATATGATCAGCGGGCCGCACGGCAAGGGCAGCATATCGGTGCTGGATTTTGCCTCAGGCAAGATTGAAAAAACCTGGCCCATCCCCGGCGGCGGCAGCCCCGATATGGGCAATGTGAGTGTGGATGGCAAAACCCTGTGGCTCTCCGGCCGCTTTGATCATGAAGTCTATGCGATCAATACAATTGATGGCACCGTGATCAAAATTCCAGTGCAGTTAGAGCCTCATGGCCTAACCGTCTGGCCGCAGCCCGGGCGCTATTCACAGGGCCATACAGGAAATATGCGTTAAGTTACGAGCCGTTTCACACCCCAAAGCACCAGCCCCGCACACAGTCCCCAAAATGCGGCGCCCACGCCAAACAAGGCAAGGCCAGACGCGGTGACCAGAAATGTGACCAAGGCAGGCTCAATGTCTTTAGGTTCTTTCAGCATGGCACTCATGCCACCCATCAGCGGCCCGAACAGCGCAAGGCCCGCAATCGTGACAACCAACTCATGCGGCAGTGCGCCCAAAATCTGCACAAAGCTGGCCGCAGCCAGCCCCACAACGGCATACATGACAAAATAGGGATACATGATTTTCCAGCGCTGTGCTGGATCGGGATGTGCGTCGGGCCCGGTGACCAGCGATGCCGTAATCGCCGCCAGATTAACCGCGTGTCCGCCAAATGGCGCCATGACCACAGAGCCAACGCCAGTAACGATTAAACTTGCCGACACCGGCGGTTGATAACCTGATGCCCTGATCACTGCAAAGCCCGGAAGATTTTGCGAAGCCATGGTGACCAGATAGAGCGGCACGCCAAGGCTCAACATCGCCTTCCATTCAAAATGCGGCAGATCAAATGTGAGCGGGGTAACACCAAACGCACAACACGCAGCAGCCATGCCGCCACTGCCAAACCCAAGCACCAGACCCAACACTAAAATAGCGGGCACAGCATAAAGTGGCAGAAACATTCGCATGGCAAAAAATGCGATAACCAACGGCAACACCAATCCCGGCGCGGCCAAACCGGCGGCTGGCACTTTCAAAACATAAGTCACCAGCACACCAGCCAGCATGGCCGCTGCAATAGCCGCTGGCATCTGCTCAATGGCGCGCTCCAAGGGCCGCACCAATCCGGTAACCACCATCAACCCACCAGCTACCACGAAAGCGCCCAAGGCGGTTTGATAGGTCAGCCCTGCCGCACTACTGGCGATTAACACCGCACCGGGCGTTGACCACGCGGTGATAATCGGCACTTTAAAGCGCCAACATAGAATTGCCGTGGTGATTGCCATCGCAAAACAAAGCGAAGCTGCCCATGAGGCCTGTTGCGCTGGCGTTGCACCAACCGCTCGCGCCGCCTGCATGATCACCAAAATCGTCGAGGCAAAACCAATAATCACAGCCGCAGCCGATGCCGCCGTGAGTGATGCCCAGCCGCCAGCACTGGCGCTCGCGTTCGAAGTTTCGCTCAAGGCAGTGGCACCTCAGGCTCGTTCTTCGCCACATGCAGCACCAGCGAGGTTTTTACATTTTCAACATTAGGCGCTTTGGATAGTGCGCCCATGACAAAACTCTGGATTGACTGCAAATCCCGCGCCACACATTTCAACATATAATCAGCCACACCTGAAACCGCATAGCATTCGCGCACAATGGGCCAGCCCGCCACCCGCCGCTCAAACTCGCGCATTTCATGTTCAGCCTGGCTTTTAAGGCCCACCAGCGCCATCACCTGCACGCCATAGCCAAGCTTGTCACCAGCGAGCTGCGCCCGGTAACCGGTGATAAATTCGGCCTTTTCCAAGGCCTGCACCCGCCGCAACGTAGGCGGCGGCGACAGGCCCACCCGCGAGGAAAGCTCCACATTGGTGATGCGCCCGCTGCGCTGAAGTTCCTTCAAAATCTTCCAATCAATGGTATCGAGATCATCTGCACTGTTCATGACCCAAGCTTATAGCAATAAAATTTCGTGATTCCAGAACCTCGATTGTTCACAACTGCTTGTATTCCTCTTGTCCTAAACCCCATATAAGCTATGCTAATTTTTCATACCTCATCTGTGGAGTCTTCCATGTCAACCCGTCATTCCAAGCTGATTGTGCTTGGCTCCGGTCCTGCCGGTTATACTGCGGCCATTTATGCCGCCCGCGCCATGTTGCAGCCCTTGGTGATCCAGGGCATTCAGCCCGGTGGCCAGCTCACCATCACCACCGATGTTGAGAATTACCCGGGCTTTGCCAAAACCATCCAAGGCCCGTTCCTGATGGATGAGATGAAAGCCCAAGCCGAACATATGGGCGCCGAAATTGTGTCAGACACCATCACCTCGGTGAAGCTTAAAAACATGCCCATCGAACTGGTTGGCGACAGTGGCGTGATTTACACCTGTGATGCCTTGGTTATTGCCACTGGTGCACAGGCCAAATGGTTGGGCCTGCCATCTGAACAACATTTCCAGGGCTTCGGCGTTTCGGCCTGCGCCACATGCGACGGGTTTTTCTATCGCGGTAAAAAAGTTCTCGTGGTGGGCGGCGGCAATACGGCGGTTGAGGAAGCCTTGTTCCTCACCAATTTTGCCACTGAGGTTGTGGTCGTGCATCGCCGCAATGAATTCAAGGCCGAGCGGATTTTGCAAAACCGTCTCTTCGCTCATCCCAAGATCAAGGTGATATGGGATACCGCTTTGGAAGATGTTCTGGGTTCAACTGAGCCACGCAGCGTGACCACCGCACGCCTCAAGAATATGAAGACCGGAGCCACCACGGATTTGCCCGTGGACGGCATATTCATCGCCATCGGCCACAAGCCCGCGACAGAACTTTTCGAAGGCCAGTTGCCATTTAAAAACGGCGGCTATCTTGTCACAGCACCATGGAGCACCGCAACCTCCGTCCCCGGAGTATTCGCGGCTGGCGATGTGTCCGATGATATTTATCGTCAAGCTGTGACCGCTGCGGGCATGGGCTGTATGGCTGCCTTGGAAGCCGAAAAATATCTTCATGCAAAAGCCGAGATCAAACAGGCGGCGGAGTAAAACAAAATGGATTGGGACAAATTGCGGATTTTTCATGCGGTGGCTGAGGCTGGAAGCTTCACCCATGCTGGCCATGAATTGCTGCTCTCCCAATCTGCCGTGAGCCGCCAGATTTCAGCACTTGAAGAAGATTTGAAAGTCACCCTCTTCCACCGCCATGCAAGGGGTTTGATTCTGACTGAGCAAGGCGAAGTTTTGCACCGCTCCGCCCATGAAGTGTTCACCAAACTGGCCGCCACAAGAACCCGGCTGATGGATTCAAAAGAAAAACCTTCCGGCGAATTGCGCATCACCACCACAGTGGGGTTGGGCTCTGTGTGGCTCACGCCACGCATCAAGGAATTTATAGAGCTCTATCCCGATATCACCGTTACGCTGAACCTGGACGATACTGAGCTTGATCTTTCCATGCGCGAGGCTGATGTAGCCATCCGCCTGCGCAGGCCCACGCAGCCTGATCTGATTCAACGCAAACTCTTCACTGTGCATCACCACATTTACGCCTCGTCGGACTATATCAAACATCACGGCATTCCAAAATCGGTGGAAGATTTGGATAAGCACCGCATTGTCACCTTCGGCAACACTGAGGGCTATCTCACCAATCTCAACTGGCTCGAAACCATCGGCCGCCCCGATGGCAATCCAAGGCGCGCCGCCTTGCGCGTCAACAACGCGTATGGCCTCAGGCGCGCCGTTCAGGAAGGTGCTGGCATCGGCTCGCTCGCTGATTACATCGTGCCCGCCGACGGTATAAACATGGTGCAAATTGATTTGCCATTAGAAGCCCCACAATTCGATACTTACTTTGTCTATCCCGAAGAATTGAAAGACACCAAACGCGTGACAGCGTTTAGGGATTTCATTGTCGGCAAAGCGAAAGAATGGAGTTTTTAGATTTTGTCCTCCACCGCTTGCGGTGGAAGACAAAACCTCAATGCCACAGCATTGGCACCAGTGATGCAACCAGCAGCGCGGCCAATCCTAAATTGATCATCCGGAAATATCGCGGATCATTCATCACATTTTTAAGTGCCACACCAAACAGCGCCCAAGTGGCTGCACTGGTGAAGCCCATGAACACAAATACCCCAATGACCGACGCCAGCCCTACACTGAAATGCGCGGCAACCGTATAAGCCGAAAGCGCCGTGATGCCCATGATCCAGGCCTTTGGATTGACCCATTGAAAGGCGCAACCTTGCAGGAAAGTCAAAGGCTTAGCAGCATTCATTGATGAATCACTTGAGGGTTTTGAAGTGACAATTTTCCACGCCAACCACAGCATATAGGCAGCGCCTGCATATTTAAGTGCAATGAGCAAAGTCGGATAAAGATCAAACAGCTTTCCCAGCCCCAGACCTACGCACAGAATCTGAAATGGAAAACCAATGCCCACGCCCGCAATCATCGGCAGGCTGGCGCGAAAACCGTAATTCACGCCGCAGGCCATCAACAATGTGTTGTTCGGCCCCGGCGTGTAAGCGGCGATGGCGGCAAAAACCGCCAACGCCAGAAACAGATCAAAAGTCATACTTTCGCCCAGCCTTTAGCGCCCCATAAAATCGCCTTTGCCAATTTCCACACCAATGCCGCGCAGAATATTGTAAGCCGTGGTCATGTGGAAATAGAAGTTTGGCAAAGCCACACCGTTGAAATAGGCAAGGCCGCTAAGGGTTACATCTTGGCCACCCTGCTTGATGGTGATATCGCGGGTTTCAGCGCCTTCAAATTTCTTGGCATCAAGGCTTTTCAAGAAATCAACGGTCTTGGCCAAACGGGCATACAAATCTTCAAAGGTTTTTTCTTCATCAGGAAAGCTCGGTGGTGTGATGCCAGCAAGACGCGCACCGGCACCTTTGGCAAAGTCCGACACTAAAGTGATTTGGCGCAACAAAGGCAGCATGTCTGGAAATGTGCGAAGGCCAAGAACCACGCTCTTGTCCATCTTGCGTGCATCAATTGCGGCTTCGGCTTTTTTCAGAAACTTATGTGTTGCTTCAATATTCTTGATCAAAAATGGAACGGATTGTGCGTACATGTTTTCGTCCTTTGTTATCTGAGATTGCCACAGAAGCGCTGAATGCGTGTGCATGCGTCTTCGAGGATGGTGGTTGATGTAGCATAAGAGATGCGAAAATAAGGTGACGTACCAAAAGCGGCACCGTGCACTGCGGCCACTCCTTCCGCCGCCAGCAATTCCGAAACGAAATCTTCGTCATTGCTGATCACCTTGCCCGAAGGTGCGGTCTTGCCGATCACGCCAGCACAAGACGGATAAACATAGAACGCACCCTCAGGCGTGGCACAGGTGAGGCCCTTGGCCTGACCCAGCATGGATACGACCAGATCGCGCCGCTCTTTGAAAATCTTGTTGTGCTTGGGGATGAAATCTTGCGGCCCGTTCAAAGCTTCAACCGCCGCCCATTGCGCAATGCTCGATGGGTTTGAGGTGGATTGTGATTGCAACTTGGCCATCGCCTTGATCAGCACTTCTGGCCCGGCTGCATAGCCAATGCGCCAGCCGGTCATGCAATAGGCTTTGGAAACACCGTTCATGGTCAGCGTGCGCTCATAGAGCGTTGGCTCAACTTGGGCCGGCGTAACGAATTTGAAATCATCATAGACCAGATGCTCATACATATCATCGGTCAACACCCAGACATGCGGGTGCTTCACCAGCACATCGGTCAACGCCTTCATCTCGCTCAGCGAATAGGCCGCACCTGACGGATTGGATGGCGAATTCAAAATCAGCCATTTGGTTTTTGGCGTGATAGCTTTTTCCAAATCAGCGGCTTGCAATTTGAACCCCTTGGCTGGCAAGCCCTGCACAATCACCGGCTTGCCGCCTGCCAGCAAGACAATATCAGGATAGCTCACCCAATAAGGTGCCGGCACAATCACTTCATCACCGGGATTCACCGTGGCCATTAAAGCGTTGAATAAAACCTGCTTGCCGCCAGTGCCGACGGAAACTTGGCTTGGCTTGTAGTCCAAACCATTCTCGCGCTTGAATTTGGCAACCACCGCCTTCTTCAATTCTGCAATGCCATCAACCGCCGTATAGCGTGTCTTGCCGGCATTGATGGCAGCAATGGCAGCGGCTTTGATGTTGTCAGGGGTTTCAAAATCAGGCTCACCAGCGGCCAAGCCAATCACATTCAAACCTTCGGCCTGCATGGCTTGGGCTTTGTTAGAAATGGCAATTGTGGCCGATGGTTGAATGCGGTTGAGCGAGTCTGAAATAAAGCCCATGAAAATCTCCTAAATATGACGGCCTTACTAAGGCTTGGAAGGTTTCCCCGCAAGCATCAATCCGCCACATGAACAGAATGAAATTTCGTGGCATGCTAGAACAATGGATACAATGAAGATAAAAACCCAAAGCTTTAAAATTATCGGCGGCGGCATTGCGGGTTTGGCCAGCGCGTTGGCTGTGGCCAATGCGGGCAGCGCCGCCAAGATTTTTGAAAAAACCAAACAGTTTGAGACGGTGGGGGCTGGCTTGCAGCTTGGCCCCAATGCGGCGCGGGCTTTGCAAAAATTGGGTGCTTGGGATGCGGTGTTGCCGTTCACCTATGCCCCGCCTGAAATCCATATGCGCGACGGCCGCACCGGCAAACTCATAAAGCGTTTACAGTTAGGCAAAGCTTTCGAAGCACGTTTTAGAATGCCCTACCTCACCGCCCACCGCGCAGATTTGCACAATGCGTTGCGCAACGTGGTCAAGACAAAGACAAACATCGAAATTCAGACCAACTTGGAAGTCGGCAATCTGTCATTAGAAGGCTTTGACGGCATCATCGCGGCTGATGGCATGTGGTCGAGGTCCCGAGAAAAGCTTTTTCCCGGAACCGAGGCGATCATCACCCATGATAAATATTTCCGAAGCCTCTTGCCCATGCCGACAAGCTCGAATGATGTCGTGTTTGACTGCGTGAATTTGTGGCTCTACCCCGCTGGTCATGTGGTTCACTATCCGGCAGGCCACCCCGTTCAGCTCAATCTCATCGCAATCACTAACGGGATTGAACCAAAAACCTTCTTCAGACAAGCCCATCAAAACCTGCGAAATATATTGGAGCTGCCGCATAATTTCACCCAATGGCAATCAGCCTATGTGTCGCCACTCAAATACTGGAACAAAGAAAACGTCACTCTGATTGGTGATGCGGCCCACGGCACCCTGCCCTATCTGGCCCAAGGTGCAGCGATGGCGCTGGAAGATGCAGCGACACTTGCTCAAATTCTTAAAGTTGAAAAGCAGACGCCGTTGGCCTTCGAACGCCTTTGCCAGTCACGCATGCAACGTACGGCAAAATTGCACAAGGCGACGATGCGAAACGGCACCATCTATCATCTTGATGGTTGGCGGAAAAATCTTGTCAGAACGGCGCTGCCACTTATGCAGAAAGATTTTCCGCTCAGTCTAAACAATTGGATCTATCAATGGGACATCTAGCTCGAACGATATCGATAGAATATAGAGCTGGCTGTGGCGACACAGCCAGTTCTATTGTTCAGGTAAAATGATGAGCTAGGCTTGTGTCAGCCCGACCGTTTGCTATTCAATTGCGGACCATCTCCGCCGCGGTCAATTTGCGGATTCACATAACACCGAGCCGATGTGGCCATCACGTCTGAATAAGATCCTGATGAATCCGAATAGATTGCTGGCAAGGCCGAAATAGATTCTGGCGAGACCACGTAATCTGCCCGTTTAAGTGTAACAGGCTCACGCCCCTTGCAAGAAACTGCGGTTTGGCACGTCAAATGACTTTCAAGCATCCACAACGGTTTGCCATGGGTTTTCACAATTTGCTCGCAACAACGAATGACTTTTGCTGCTGAATTGCCGGTACATTGACGGTAGCTGCCGCCCGCATCGGCCTGAGCAGGCAGACTTGCAAAACTGAGCAGAGCATAACCCAGACCTGCAATTGCCAGACTGGAAACATAAAACTTATTCATGATATTCTCCTTTTGAGTTGAGCGATCATGGCTGATCGATGTCTTAACTGTGGCACC
>JAYVXY010000121.1:0-18424 GCA_043784785.1 Aestuariivirga sp.
CGCTTTCAAAGCCAATGAATTGAACAAGGACGTGGTGGCCGTGGTGCGTTTCCAGGGCCCGAAAGCCAATGGCATGCCAGAACTGCACCGCATGACACCGCCTCTGGCCGTGTTGCAAGAGCGCGGCTTCCGCGTAGCTTTGGTCACTGACGGGCGCATGTCTGGTGCATCCGGCAAAGTGCCTGCCGCCATCCATGTCACACCCGAAGCTGCCGATGGCGGGCCGATTGCGCGGCTCAAAGATGGCGACATCATCCGCATTGACGCCGACAAGGGAACTATGGACGTTCTGGTGGACCCGAAAGAATTTGCCGCCCGCCCGCTGGCAACAAAAGATTTGGGCGACAATAAACAGGGCACAGGCCGCGAACTTTTCGCCGCCTTTAGAAATCTCGCAGGTCGCGCCGATCAAGGCGCATCAATTTTTGGGATGGTGTAAATGACCGATGATGTTCAAAGAGGCTTGGAGGCCGCACTCAGATCCGCTCCCGTTGTTCCGGTGATGGTGATTGAGAATCTGGAAGATGCTGTGCCATTGGCGCGTGCCCTCGTAAAAGGCGGTTTGCCCGTTCTTGAAATCACCTTGCGCACCAAGGCCGCGAGAGATTGCATCAAGGCCATTATCGCCGAAGTGGAAGGCGCTATCGTTGGCACTGGTACGGTTTTAACCCATGAGCAATTGCACCTCTCTGATAAACTGGGTTGCGCCTTTGCTGTATCTCCCGGGGCCTCGCCGATGTTGATGCAGGCCGCCAAGAATTTTTCAGTTCCGTTATTGCCCGGTGCAGCAACAGCATCCGAAAGCATGGCGCTGTTGGAGCAGGGCTATTCGTTGCAAAAATTCTTCCCCGCTGAACCATCAGGTGGTGCGCCCTATTTGGCATCGCTCGCATCACCTCTGCCACAAGTGCGCTTCTGCCCAACCGGCGGCATCACCCCCGAATTGGCCCCAAGCTATTTGAAGCTGGCCAATGTCATCACACTCGGCGGCTCTTGGATGGCACCCAAGGCCTTGGTTGCGGCAAAAAAATGGGATGAGATTGAAAAACTGGCGCGGGCAGCGTCAGCTCTAAAATAAAATCCCTTACCCCTCAATACCTTCTTCAATCATGGCCTGCACATAACGTTCAATCGCCAGAGCTTCAGTTGAAAGGCCCTGCCGATAATACAGCAACAGGCTGAGCGACAGTGTTGCAATAATTGAAAATACCGGCCCCGCGAACAAAAATAATCCAGCCACGGCAAAGTAAAAACCGCGTGTGCCATTATTCATGCTTTTAAGAGCCTCGGTTAACACTGTGGCGGTTTGGCTAACCATTACTTGCGCTTGCGGCGTGGCGGCTGGCGCTTCATCCAAAGCACCGATCATGGCCAGTGTATAGGCCAGCTTGCGCAAGGCATAGGTGAGTGAAAAAAAGCTGATCGCGACAACAACTGTAATGGCCGTAAAATTGACTGTGAAAAGAGCCAAACTGATCGGCGGAAAAAAAGCCATTTCAGTGAGAGAGGCATGCACATGATTAATGCTGGCCAAAGTGCCCACCAACCCTGCGAGAACGATCAACGATCCCGATCCGAAAAACGACATGGCACCAGAAACCTGGCCGAGTAAAATTGCATCAAACACGCGGCTTTCGCGCCGAGAGTGCATTAACATGCGCATCCATTTGAGACGTACGACATGTAGCTGCGCGTTAAGTGTTCCGCGCCCCAAAAGCCGCAAGATCGGCCCATAAAGCCACCACATGATAAAGATCAATGCCACCGCGGTAAGATGTAGAAAATCAAAATCATAAGGCAGGCTCATGCGTGAATTTCCTTGATTGTGGCGGCTTTGATCGTAGGCGTTCGCTCCAGAGCATAATTCAAGTTAAAAGCTGATGATGCCATAAACACTGGCGCTCCATCAAGATCATTGGCAATGGCCGAACGATTGGCCTCCGAGAATGTTTCAAGCGTCTTGGCGTCATCACAGGAAATCCAGCGTAAAATTTCAAAGCGCGTGGTTTCAAATTCAACAGGCACGGTATATTCATTTTTCAAACGGTCGGCCAACACATCAAGCTGCAAAGCGCCGACCACACCGACGATAGCACCAGAACCGTCAATCGGCGTGAACAATTGCACCACACCTTCTTCGGCCAACTCTTCCAAAGCGCTTTTGAGTTTTTTGGCTTTCATCGGATCGCCCAAGCGCACACGCCGCAAAATTTCTGGCGCAAAGCTCGGCACACCAGTGAAGACAATATCTTCACCTTCGGTCAAGGTGTCGCCAATGCGCAGCACGCCATGATTGGGAATGCCCACCACATCGCCGGCAAAAGCTTCCTCAGCCAATGAACGATCCTGCGCGAAGAAAAACTGCGGTGCGTTGAGTGCAAGTGATTTTCCGGTACGCACAATCTTCACCCGCATCCCGCGTGTAAGTTTGCCCGATGCAACGCGCATAAACGCAATGCGGTCGCGGTGATTAGGATCCATATTGGCCTGAATCTTGAAAATCACGCCAGTGAGCTTTGGCTCAATGGCTTTGACCACACGCTGCCGCGATTTTTGATCACGCGGCGGCGGCGCATAGGCGATCAACGCATCCAGCATATCACGCACGCCGAAATTCTTGATGGCCGATCCGAAATAAACCGGCGAGAGATGCCCTTCTAAAAATGATTGCCGATCAAAGGCATGACCAGCCATTTGTACCAGCGATAATTCTTCGCGGAAATGCGCGGCAGCAGAAGCCGGCAATAATTTATCAATCAGGGGATCGTCAGGGCCTGTCACAATTTCGCCAGCCGCATCACCATCAATGCGGCGGATGCGCTGGTTGATAAGGTCATAGGTGCCTGCAAATGTTTTACCAATGCCTATCGGCCACACCATCGGCACAACGGTGAGCGCCAGGCCTTTCTCAATTTCATCAAGAAGATTCAAAGGCTCTTGTGCTTCGCGGTCAAACTTATTGATAAAGGTAATGATCGGAATATCGCGCATGCGGCAAATTTCAAACAGTTTGCGCGTGCGATCTTCAATGCCCTTGGCCCCGTCAATCACCATCACGGCGGCATCCACGGCCGTTAGCGTCCGGTAAGTATCTTCGGAGAAGTCTTCATGGCCCGGCGTATCCAGCAAGTTGAACACGCAATTATTATATTCAAACGTCATCACCGAGGTGACCACCGAAATGCCGCGCGCCCGTTCAATTGACATCCAGTCTGAGCGGGTACGCCTGCGGTCGCCCTTGGCGCGCACTTGGCCAGCCAGCTGAATGGCACCACCAAACAGCAATAATTTTTCCGTCAGCGTGGTTTTACCGGCGTCCGGATGCGAAATAATCGCGAATGTGCGCCGACGTGCGGCTTCTGTTTCAATATCCAAAATCACGAATGTAAGGCCTTAATCAAAACGCCACTCCTAGCGGCACTTGCCCATACAGTCCAGCAGGCGGTTGCCCTTTTAAAAGACATGTGGCAGTTAGGGCGTCGAGGCAAAACATGACAAATTTAGCATTAGTAGGCGATATTGGTGGCACAAACTCGCGCTTTGGCTTGGTGGAACAGGGCTCCACCCAAGTGATCCGGGTTGAGGCCGTAAAGAATGATGGTTTTGCAGGATTGGAAGCAGCAGCCAGCCATTATCTCAAGAACCAGGGTGTCACATCGCTGCGCTCGGCAGCCGTTGCTGTAGCAGCTCCTGTTGACCGCGAAATGATCCGCCTCACCAATCGGGATTGGAGCTTCAGCATCGCTTCGCTCAGTAAAGCGACCAATTCAGCGCATTTTCGCCTCCTCAATGATTATGAGGCCCTAGCCTTGGCGCTTCCTTATATAGCGGCCAAAGATCTGGCTCGAATCGGCGGAACGGCACCTAAGAAGAACGCCATGAAAGTTGTGTTAGGCCCGGGCACTGGCCTCGGCATGGCTATGTTAGCGCCTTTGCCGCAAGGTGGTTGGCACGCACTTCCGGGCGAAGGCGGTCAGATCACATTGCCGGTCGTTACAGCGGAAGAATTGGCCCTGCGCGATGCCATGGTGGGTGTGGGAGAGTTTTGTGAAGTGGAATGGGTGTTAACCGGCCCCGGCCTCTATTTGCTCTATAAAATCATCTCGGGCGCGCCAAAGCTCAAAACACCAGAAGAGGTTCTGCAAGCTGCCATTGCTTCAACAGACGCATCGGCGGTCAAAGCGCTTGAACATTTCATTACATTTCTGGCGAGGCTTAGCGGTGACTTTGCCATGGGCCTTCAAGCCCATGGCGGTGTCTATCTGGCTGGCGGCATTGCCCCCTCCATCGTCAGGCAATTGCAATCAGGTTCGTTCCGCAAAGTGTTCGATGATCATGGCCGCATCGCAGATGTCATCCAAAACATTCCGGTTTATGTAATCATGGATAAATTTCCGGCTTTCAAAGGCTGTGTGGCGGCCCTTTCATGGTAAGCGAGGTTCTGCTGGTCATTGATGTGCAGAATGACTTTTGCCCCGGTGGCAAATTAGCGGTGAATGGCGGCGACGAAATTGTTCCACTCGTTAACAAATTGGCCCGCGAATATCAGCATGTGGTGCTCACCCAAGATTGGCACCCTGAAGGCCACTCATCTTTTGCCTCCCAACACCAAGGCCATGCGCCGTTTACACAAATTGAAATGCCCTATGGCAGCCAAACGCTGTGGCCCGATCATTGTATCATCGATAGTGAAGGCGCAGGCTTTCACCAAGGCCTCGATGTGCCCCACGCCGAACTCATCATCCGCAAAGGCTTCCGCAAGGCCATCGATTCCTATTCGGCGTTTTTTGAAAATGATCATAAGACACCGACTGGTCTTGGTGGTTATTTGAAAGAGCGCGGCTTCAGTAAAGTGATCTGTGTCGGCTTGGCTTTTGATTATTGCGTGCGCTATTCAGCCGAAGATGCAAAGGCGCTGGGATTTGATGTTGAGGTGATCGAACGCGCCACGCGTGCCATCGATCTTGGCGGAACCGTTGATGCCACGCGAAACAGCTTTAATGAGCGTGGCATTATTCTCAAGTGAACCAGAATATCAGTCGCGGCATAGGCCTTTTTATTGCGTCACAGTTTGTCGGTGCATTGGTTGATACGCCTGCCAAATATCTCTTGAGCCAAGGCCTGCCGCTCAGCACTGTTGTGTTCTTTCGCTATGCGATTGCTTTTGCCATTTTATATGCCAGCTTTTTGGTGCGGCAGAAAATGCCGCAGCGCAGCCAACATATCCGCGTCAATCTGTTTCGCGGGGCGTTGCTCACATCATCGACATTTTTGAATTTCTATTCTGTGGGTCAATTGCCACTCGCTGTTGTGATGAGCATCAATTTTGCAGCACCTTTGATTTCCTGCGCATTGGCGCCATTTTTGTTGCATGAAAAAGTGGGGCCAAGGCGATGGGCCGCCGTGGTTGTGGGGTTCATTGGTGTCTTGATTGTCATGCGCCCCGTGGGTCAAACATTCCAGCTTGCCATGCTCACCTCTTTGACCAATGCATTGGTGATTGCTCTTTATCAAATTTACACCAGAAGAGCAGGGGCAGGTGATGATCCCGAAACCGGATTGGTTTGGGTGTTTGCGTTGGGCACAACGATCACGGCGTTTATTGTCCCGTTTCATTGGCAAGCACCAAGTTTTAATCTCTGGCCGATCGTGGCACTGATGGGTGTGTCAGGCCTCGTCACCCACTTCATCATCTCGCATGCCTTGCGTCTGGCACCGGCCTCGCTGCTCGCGCCGTTTATTTATTTGAACATTATCTGGATCACGATCTTCGGCATCGTGATTTTTGGCGATTGGCCTGATCAATGGACCATCGCCGGAAGTGCCATCATTATCGCCAGCGGTATCTATGTGTGGTGGCGCGAACGGGTTCGCGCTCAGCCTGCAGAAATATAAGATGTCTTTGTGCTGGTATAGAACTCAGCTGCCGAGCGTCCTTGTTCACGCGGTCCCATGCTGGAGCCTTTGCGCCCGCCAAACGGTACATGATAATCAACACCCGCCGTCGGCAAATTCACCATCACCATGCCAGCGGCTGATTTCTTGCGAAAGTCAGTCGCGAATTTGAGCGAGCCTGTGTAAATGCCCGACGACAAACCAAATGGCGTGTCATTGGCCACTGCCAAAGCCTCATCATAAGAATCCACCTTGATCACTGTTGCAACCGGCCCAAAAATTTCTTCTTGATTGATGCGCATGGAATTTTTGGTGTTCACAAACAGAGCAGGCGACAAGTAATTGCCCTTGGTGTCGCGGTTCAGGCGCTCGCCACCAAATGCCAGTTCGGCGCCTTCAGCGCGACCGATATTGATATAATCTTCATCAATGGCCAATTGCTTGTCATCAACCACGGGGCCAATCTGCGTGCCATCTTTCAAGGCGTGATCGACTTTAAGCGCCTTAATCGCGGCCAACATCTTGTCGACAAATGCGTCATGAGCCTTGGCATGAACGATGAGACGCGATGAAGCCGTACAGCGTTGTCCGGTTTGGAAATAGGCACCATCGACAGCACCGGCGACGGCTGAATCAAGATTGGCATCGTCCATCACGATCAAAGGATTTTTGCCGCCCATCTCCAATTGGAATTTGGCGCCACGCGCCGCACAGGCCATCGCCACCCTGGCACCTGTCGCAACTGATCCTGTAAATGAAATCGCATTCACATCCTTTGAATCAAGCAGCGTTTGACCAACCGTTGATCCGCGTCCAATCAGGAAATTGAAAACCCCTTTGGGCATGCCGGAACGTGAGATGATTTCGGCCAACAACCAAGCCGTGCCGGGCACCAGTTCTGCAGGCTTAAATACAACGCAGTTGCCATAGCAAAGTGCAGGCGCAATTTTCCATGCCGGAATAGCAATTGGAAAATTCCAAGGTGCAATCAAGCCCACCACACCCGCAGGCTCGCGCGTGATCGCAACGTCAATACCAGGGCGAATGGAGGCCAATGAATTCCCGTCCATGCGCAAGGCTTCCTGCGCAAAGAATTTGAAAATCTGTGCCGCACGCGTGGTCTCGGCAATGCCATTGGCCAAAGGCTTGCCCTCTTCGCGCGACAGCATGCGCCCGATTTCATCTTTGCGGGCGAGAAGCTCTGTACCGACGAATTCTAACGCATCAGCGCGTTGTTGCGGCGCGGTTGCCGCCCATCCAGGGAAAGCGGCTTTTGCAGCAGCAATCGCGTCTTGTGTCTGCGCAGCATCGGCTTGGCCATATTCGCCCACAACATCGCTGATATCGGAGGGGTTGATGTCAATGGAAATCGATTTGCCTTCAATCCATTCGCCATTGATGAAGTTTTTGTGCGCGGCCATTTTTTGGTCTCCTGTGTGGTGCGCCTATTTATCATACAAAACAAACGGCGCAACGACTTATGCAGGCCTCACTTTGGCCAAGCCAATATACCACATAAAAAAGGCCACATCATCGACATGTGGCCTTTGAACGCGGGTAACTTTGCAGCTATGAACAAAGCGTTCCAGCTGCGACTGTGGTTGCATAGCAGTTCAGCGTAAGTGAAGAACGGGGTCGCACTGAAATAGCCTGGTTCAAATTAAAGCTCGTCGCGCCGAGAATTGTCGTACCCATAAAACTCGTGACCGTTGGAGTGTAGGTTGCGCAAGTTCGAGCAATAATCACGTCATTGCCCGCTGTCATCAGATTTGTCATATTTGTTGTGCTTGGCGCGGCACCACAGGATGGGCCCTGGTTGTTACCGGTCTTCCAAATTTGCGTTATTGTGCCACCCACTAAGCGATAGTCAAAGACTTCCACCTTCACGTTGGATGCAGCGACAGGCTGCATAATCACATAGACCGCATTATATTGGTCAGCGATTGTGCTGGCTAAAATGCTGGTCTTTTGTTGCCCCACAAGATCGGCCATCGTTGCTGCGGCCGAAACGATACGGCGGTTCAACGAGATCAATCCGGTCACATCGACCAACCCGAAATAGAGCAGCAGCATGAACGGCATAATAAAGGCAAACTCAATGGCGGCGGCCCCTTTATCCTGACGGATAAAGTTCTGCTTGTTGATCATCCGATCAATCTGCTTTTTTAACGTCTGAATCCTCAGCATGCTATGCCACCGTTTGAAGGATATGGTTCGGTTTGAAACATCGCAAAGCCAACGAGGCGGCGTGCCGTGTTGCCCTGAACATTGCCCATGTAGCTCATCAGCGGCATCATGAAATGCCAATCATAAGTCGCCACAACAGATGACGGGCAAGTTGGCGCCCCCAACTTGTAAGATGTTGGATTTGGCGTGCCATCATCTTTCACCCCGATATTCATGAAGGAAGGCATGTTGGCTGCGAGTTGTGCCCAATTCGCATAGGAATTGGCGTAAACAGTAACGCCAGAAGAACAATTGGCCACCAGAGATGCATTTTGGCAGATCAAGGCCTTAAAGTCCGCAACACTCATCGAAACTGTCTGCGCTTGGCCCGTGCGGGCCTGACGTGCCGCTTCTTGAACCGCTGATTGCAAGCCAAATTCGGTAAACATCATCGAACCCGTTTCGATGATCACACCGAGCAAAGCAAAAAATGGAAAAGCCACGATCGCAAACTCAACAGCTGTAGCACCGCTGTCAGAACGCTGAAAATGCCCACTGGCCTTTAACAATCGCGAAAACAGTTTATTCAGCATTGTACTCTCCATCCGCGGTTTCGACGACGTCTGCTTCGATAATTAGATAAAACTGTTAACAGTGAGTCGTTGCAGTTGGTTGAAGGAGATCAATAAAATTTTATGAAATTGAATTGCTGGGAGCTTTATAAATCCAGGCTCACGCGCAAGTAACACCCTCAATTAATCGCGTCTTATTGTGCTGGAGGCGCCTGTCCTGTGACGTCTTTGGTCTTATTGCCCGTCGCCAGCTTGGTTTTGGAATCATTGTCACCCACTATATACTGGTAAGTAACGTGTTCATCGCCGGGGATCATAACGCGTTGGCAAGTTGGATTGCAGCTATATGTATAGCGCGCTGCAAACGTTGTAGTAGAGCTGTAGATAGCCACCTGATTATTTACTTCATGAATAACATTAACATCAAAATTCGCGAGCTGATTGCCATTGAGGTCAAGGATCATCACATTGGTGTCACCAAAGGCGCGCCCATGAAGAAACACCTGCTTGCCATTAACTGAAACATCGGCGATGGACGGGTTCCCAACAACGACGGTGCCCGCCTCAGCGGAGAGTGCAATCATCTGGGTTTGATCAGTTTGAACAGTAATTGGTGATCCGGCAAAGGCAGATTGTTCAGCCAATATCAGCAACGCCGACAAAGTTGTTCCAAAAAGAACCCCAATTTTAAACATATCACACCTCAACCAATGATCAACGAAACTCAAACCTCGTTCTAAACGGCGAATGGTGAAGTTTCAGTTACCGGGAAACCGCCATAAACTTTTCTGTAAAGTTTTCCTCAAGGTTAACCCGCTCTTTACACCCGACATGTGAAAGTGCCTGCAATCGGTTACACGCCAGTGGAGCCATAACCATGATTGAGAATACCATGTTGCACACGCTCTCTATATCTATGCTGCCCGTTTTGTTGATTATCGCCGCCGCGGGTGATGTCTTGGCACTGCGTATTCCTAACTGGCTTACTGCGCTCACAGCTTTGCTGTTCTTTCCAATGGCCTATTTAACGGGAATGCCAATGGCTGAATTTGGTATGCATATTCTGGCTGGCCTCATTCTTTTCGCGGCTGGCTTCATTTTCTTTCAGTTCGGCTGGTTCGGCGGCGGTGATGCCAAGTTGATGGCTGCTGCCGGGTTTTGGCTTGGCACCAGTCAGACTTTGCCTTTCCTGGTGGGAACCGCCGTTGCTGGTGGTGCCTTGGCTCTCGTGGTTGGGGCCTGGTCGATGTTCTTGATATCTTGGGAAATCCATGGTGCAGACCGAACTTTTGGTAATTTCGGCAAGAAGTTGCTCGAGATGAAACCCAACGTTCCCTACGGAATGGCTTTTGCCATTGGTGGCATTTTGGCTTTCCGAGAAACATGGTGGATGACTGGTTTGGCGTGATTTTACGGAGGCGGCATGGTCATTAACCTAAATTTGACCATTCCCGTCACAAGGTTAAGTTTCTGTTTGTGCCTTTGGCATGGGGTTTGAGGATTAAGACGATGGGTAAAATGCGTGTTGTAATGTTTGCCTTGGCAATTGGTTCGGCCATTGTGGCTGGTCTTTTGGCAAAAGGGTTCATTGGCAAGAAGCCAGATGAGAAAATCGTCGAAGTCAATGCCATCAAAACCACTGAAGTCCTGATTGCCGCTAAAGATATCTTGATGGGCGATAAGCTGGCCAACGGCACTGTGGCGTGGAAGAGCTGGCCAACTGATAATGTGCTGCCCACCATGATCACCAAGGGTACAACACCCAACGCCATGGTGGATTATGCCGAGTCCCGCGCCCGCATCGCCATGTATCAAGGCGAAACGATTATGGATCGCAAACTGCTTCTGCCCGGCAAGGGTGGGTTTATGAGCTCGATCTTGCCAAAGGGCATGCGCGCCATTTCAGTGGCGATCTCGGCTCGTTCGTCAGCTGGCGGCTTTATTCTTCCCGATGACCGTGTTGATGTGATCCTCACTCGTAAACCCGGCCAGGCCGGCAACACCCAAACCGTAAAAAGCGAAACCGTGGTCAGCAATGTGCGCGTGCTCGCGGTGAACCAGGTTTACCGCCAAGCCGAAAAGGGCGATTCTGTTACTGTTGAAAAAGGTGAAACCGCAACATTAGAGCTGACCCCTCATCAGTCAGAAGTGATTGCCATGGTTGAATCATCTGGCGAGCTTTCCCTGGCGCTGCGTTCGATTGCCGAAAATGACGGCAAGAAGCTGGAAGACATTGTGCCTCAGCTTGCGGAAAAATATGAAGCAGGTGCTGGCGGCAAGCGCGTGAACACCGACACGCTCTATGTGCGTTACGGCATTGAATCTTTTGCGACGAATAAGTGAGAGTACCCGGAATGAAAACAAATTTTGAAAAATCTTGGAAACCAGGTGCTCTTATGAAAATTTCAGCATGTGCTTCAGCGCTCCTCGCCTCATTCTTGCTGCTTTCACCATTATTGATGAATGCGGCCAAAGCCACTGATGTTGGCGTGGCCAGCAATGCCAGCACGGCAGATTCGGGACGCTTCCTGCGCATTGGCGTAGGCAAATCAATGGTGGTGCATTTGCCAGCCGAGGCCAAAGATGTGGTGGTCGGCAATACCGATATTGTTGATACCATGGTGCGCAGCAAAAATGTGGCTTATTTGTTCGCCAAGAAGACTGGCCAAACCAACATCTTCTTTTTTGATGCCAATGGCCAGCAGATCATGAACCTTGATCTTGAGGTTGCCCTTGATCCCACAGCATTGCAAAGACTGATTCAGCGCACCTTGCCTGGAACCCACATCAAAGTTGATGTTGAAGACACCAACGTTGTTTTAACCGGCATGGCGATGAATCCGCTGGAAGCCAAAACGGCTGTTGATCTTGCGAACAATATTAGTGTCGGAGGAGCCAAGATTGTTGATGCCATGCAGATCGCCGGTGAAGACCAAGTGATGTTGCAGGTTAAGGTAGTTGAAATTCAGCGCGACGTGCTCAAGCAATTCGGCATTAACTTTAAGGCTTTGTTGAGTGTTGGTGGATTTGCATTCAATCTTTCAACGGTAAACCCATTTAGCAGTAACGCAATCAGCGACTCGAATGCGGCAGGGATTTCTGGTGTTTCAGGTGCCAGTAACTTCTCAGGTATCGTGCGCGCCATGGAAAGCGATGGATTGCTGCGGACATTGGCAGAGCCAAATTTAACCTCAGTTTCTGGCCAACCAGCTACATTTTTGGCGGGTG
Organism: Aestuariivirga sp.; assembly: GCA_043784785.1. Lineage (GTDB taxonomy): Bacteria > Pseudomonadota > Alphaproteobacteria > Rhizobiales > Aestuariivirgaceae > Aestuariivirga. Next base: position 11,862 of record JAYVXY010000121.1, read on the forward strand.
GCGAATTTCCGTTCCAGGTTTGCAGTAATGTTAACGGTCTTCGAACCTGCGTTCTCGAATTCAAGAAATATGGCGTTGGCCTAAACTTCACTCCGGTTGTGTTGAGCCAAGGACGTATCAATCTTAAAATTCATACCGAAGTGAGCGAGTTGAGTTCGGTCGTCAGTGGCGACGGTGGCAACGTACCTTCATTGATCAAGCGTGAGGCAGATACAACACTTGAAATGCCTGATGGCGGTTCGATGATGCTGGCTGGTCTGATCCGCGAAACCACGCGCCAGACCCTTAACGGCACACCCGGTTTAAAGAAGTTGCCGATCCTGGGTGCATTGTTCCGCAGCCGCGATTTCATCAACAACCAAACTGAATTGGTGGTCATCGTCACCCCGCATATCGTTCGCAGCGTGGCGCAAAAGCAGCTTGAAACACCAGACAAGAATTTCAATCCCGCCTCAGATTATCAGACGATGTTGTTTGGTCGTTTGAACAAAGTTTACGGCAGTGCCGGCAGAGCCCCACAAGGCTCCTACCAGGGCAATGTTGGCTATATTGTTGAGTAGAGCGGAGCGCAACCCATCATGGTAATTTCAAAAATGCAATCGAACCATTCTGTAAAAATAGGTTTTGTCCTGCTTGTTGCATCAATGCTCAGCGGTTGCGCGATGACTGACGCATTGGATGACAGCTATCAACCCTATGGCGGTTCAGATCGCCATCCCATCAACGCGGTCAAAAGCCCTGTAGCGATGGAAGTCTCGACTGCGCAAGGCACATTACAACCCATCCAAATCAACGCCGTTACGGCGTTTGTGCATCAGGCCATGCAGGCTGGTGTAACTCCGATCACGGTATCGCAGCCAAGCGGTGGCGGGGGCTCAGCGCGCGTTGCCAGCGAAATTGCCAGCTTGATGGTGCAGCAAGGTGTGCCCCGTGCTTATGTGCGCTTTGCTTCCTATAGTGGCAAATCTTCATCACCCGTGCGCCTGTCTTATGTTTCAACCTATGGCAGGTCTAAGAATTGCGGTCAGTGGCCAGATGATGCAACCGACACAGCTGATAACCAATTAACTGCAAATCACGGCTGCGCCGTGCAAGCCAACATTGCAGCAATGGTGGCCAACCCTGAAACCTTGGTCGTGCCGACGGCGACTGATCCGATCCGTGCTGAGCCACGGGTTGGTGCCATCAGCACAATCTTCAAACCGTCAACGGCAAGTTCCAGTTCCAGTTCAACCTCCACCTCAACGAGCGGCACAACACCATAAGCGCGATACCTTCGTCTAACAATCAACCCGGTCGATCAAGACAGGATAAAACAAATGAATACCGCCAACACTGCTCCAGATATGTCAATGCCCCACGAAGGTGCCCTTGTGGCGAACGTGCCGCGCATCAACATCGGGGTTTTCTGCGACAATCAACAAACTGGCCAAACCGTTCAGGCCGCCAGCATTGATCGGCGCATGTCAAAGGCCCACACATCAATCCAGTTGGGCGGCATCGCTTCGGCGGTTCAGGTCTATCAGGCCGAGGCCACACCCAATGTCGTGGTCGTTGAATCCCATGGCGACCGCAACCAGATCATGGCGGAATTGGCCAGCTTCGCCGCAGTTTGCCAGCCCACCACAAAAGTAATCGTTATCGGCCACGTCAATGATGTGATCCTCTATCGTGAGTTGATCAAGAATGGCGTCAGTGAATATCTGGTAGCCCCGATCACCGCACTTCAATTCATCGAAACCGTGGCCAATCTATACAGTGATCCGAAAGCAGCCCCGCTGGGCAGGATCGTGGCCTTCGTCGGTTCCAAAGGTGGTGTTGGTTCATCAACGATTGCGCACAATGTGGCTTGGGCTGTCTCGCAGCGCCTGAACATTGAAACCGTCATAACTGACCTTGATCTGCCCTTCGGCACCTCGGCCTTAAATTTCAATCAGGATGGCGGTGGCGGCATTTTTGAAGCTTTGGGCCAGCCTGATCGCGTTGACTCGACACTGGTTGATCGTTTGATGACCAAACTTGGCAATAAACTCAGCTTGCTCAATGGCCCAAGTGGCATAGAGCGCGAAATGAACATTGAAGCCCATGCCGTCGAAACCGTGCTCAATGTGGTGCGCCATTCAGCCCCGATGATTGCCGTTGACGTTCCAAATCTTTGGGCACCATGGGTGAAATATACGCTGCTGAGCGCCGATGAGGTCGTCATCACGGCAACACCGGAATTGCCATCTCTGCGCAACGCCAAGAATTTGGTTGATATGTTGAAAGCAGGCCGGCCTCAAGACCGTCTCCCACGTCTTATCCTTAACCAGGTTGGCGTACCAAAGCGTCCTGAAATTCCAGCGGCAGATTTCGGCAAGGCCATCGGCATCGATCCTTGTGCCATTATCCCTCATGATCCACAAAGTTTTGGTCTCGCTCAGGGCAATGGCCAAATGGTGTTTGAAGTCGCACCAAAATCAAAATCAGCCGAAGTTCTTCTTAGTGTGGCCGAGCTGGTTGCGGGGACGCACCAAAAGCCTGTGAAGGCGGCCAAGTTCGATCTGTCAGGCTTCATGCAAAAACTTCCAATGATGAAAAAGAAATAAGGGACTGCGGGAATGTTTGGCAAAAAAACAGAATCGACTGCGCCATCACCGGCCTCCCTTCCGCCGGGTCAGTTGGCCCAGGCCCATGCAGCAGCGGCCTCACCTCTAGGCAAAACCATACCGGACTTAAAACCGGCCGGCGCGCCGATAGCTGCTACGGCTGGCCAGCCCGCAAGACCTGCTGCTCCGGTTGTTGAAAAGCCTCAGATCGAGCACAAGCATAAATCTGAATCCTATTACGACATCAAGAGCACGATTTTTAACGCGTTGATTGACGCCATCGATCTGACCCAATTGGGCCAGCTTGATCGTGATGCAGCGCGCGATGAAATCCGCGACATCGTCAACGAAATCATCGCCCTCAAAGATGTGGTGATGTCGATTGCCGAGCAGGAGGAACTGCTCGAAGACATTTGCAACGACGTGTTGGGTTACGGCCCATTGGAACCCTTGCTGGCGCGTGATGATATTGCTGATATCATGGTCAATGGCGCTTCTGCTGTGTTCATCGAAGTCGATGGCAAAATGCAGAAAACCGGTGTGCGTTTCCGTGACAACGGCCAGCTCTTAAACATCTGCCAGCGTATTGTGAGCCAGGTGGGCCGCCGCGTTGATGAAGCAAGCCCGATTTGCGACGCCCGCTTGCCTGATGGTTCGCGTGTGAACGTGATTGTGCCACCACTGGCGATTGACGGCGCTGCCCTCACCATTCGTAAATTCAAAAAAGACCGCCTGCGTTTGCCCGATTTGGTCAAGTTCAAATCGATCACACCTGAGGGCGCTACGATTCTCGAAATCGTTGGCCGTGTGCGCTGCAACGTTTTGATTTCGGGCGGAACAGGTTCAGGTAAAACCACATTGTTGAACTGCCTCACCGGTTATATTGACTCTGATGAACGCATCATCACCTGCGAAGACGCAGCCGAACTTCAATTGCAACAGCCCCATGTTGTGCGCCTTGAAACCCGTCCGCCAAATTTGGAAGGCGAAGGCGCCATCACCATGCGCGAATTGGTGAAGAACTGTCTGCGTATGCGCCCAGAACGCATCATCGTCGGTGAAGTCCGTGGACCTGAAGCGTTCGATCTGCTGCAGGCCATGAACACCGGTCATGACGGTTCAATGGGCACGCTCCACGCCAACAGCCCTCGCGAAGCCATTTCGCGTTTGGAATCGATGATCACCATGGGCGGCTTCTCGCTGCCATCCAAAACCATTAAGGAAATGATCGTGGGCTCGATCGACGTGATTGTGCAGGCTTCACGCCTGCGCGATGGCTCGCGCAAAATCACCCACATCACCGAAGTGGTTGGTATGGAAGGCGATGTCATCATCACTCAGGATCTCTTTCTCTACGACATTGTCGGCGAAGATGCCCAAGGCAAAATTATTGGCAAGCATCGTTCAACCGGCATCGCACGTCCTCATTTTTGGGACCGTGCGCGCTATTATAATGAAGAACGTCGCTTGGCTGAGGCCCTTGAAAAGGCTGAAGACCGCAACGAAAAAGAATGATTGAGTTCAAGGAACAAAGCTGATGCTATTCGGAGAAGATCTATCCTCGTTAGCTTTCATTGTCATGGCGGCCCTTGCTGTGGGCGGCTTGGCTATTGCCGTTCTATTTCCTCTCTTCTCAAACAATAACAACTCCAATCGCGTCAAAGCCATTGCAACCGGAAAAAAGAGCGAGTCATTTGGCAGCTCTTGGCGTTCGCGTTTTACTGAAGATTCAAAGGACACCCGTCGCCGCCAGATTCAGGATTCGCTGAAGCAGGTTGGCAAGCAAGAAAAAGAATTAAAGAAAAAGCGGGCATCTCTGCGTGTCAATCTCGAACAGGCCGGGCTTGAAATTTCTGTCAGATCCTATTGGGTCGCTTCCAGTGTTTTAGGCCTCGGCATGGGCGCACTCTCCTTTATCATATATCCAAATATCTTTGTTGTGATTGCAGTTGTATTTGTTGGCACCCTTGGCCTGCCGCGCTGGATTCTGAAAACGTTGCGCAAGCGCCGCCAAAATGTTTTCTTAAACGATTTTGCTGATGCATTGGACGTGATGGTGCGCGGCTTGAAATCGGGTCTGCCGGTCACCGAAGCCATTAAAATTATTGCCTCTGAGTCAGGCCCTCCCGTCGGTCCGGAATTTGCTGAAGTTGTTGAAGGCCAACGGCTTGGCATTTCGATTGAACAGGGCATTGAGCGCATGGTGGACCGTATCCCTCTGCCAGAGGTGAACTTCCTCGCAATTGTGATGGCCATCCAATCCAAAACCGGCGGTAACTTGTCGGAAGCTTTGGGCAATCTTTCGCGGGTGTTGCGTGACCGCAAGAAAATGAAACAAAAGGTCGCCTCGGTGAGCCAGGAAGCAAAGTCTTCGGCTGCCATTATCGGCTCCTTGCCCTTCGTCCTGATGGGCGCCTTGACCATGTTGAACCCAACCTATCTCAGCCCACTCTTCAACACGCAAATGGGTCACATGCTGCTGATTGGCAGCGGGATTTGGATGACCACTGGCGTGTTGGTGATGAAGAAAATGATCAACTTCCAAATCTAGTTGGAAATTGAAAAGACAATTTAAGGTAAAACCATGGACTCGATTGCCAGCTTATTCCAGATTGAAACCCTCATCACGATTTTCGCGGGGCTGGCCGTATTTGGCACAATCATCACCATCACAGCCCCCTATTTTGAAAATGACAAGCTGCAGGCCCGCGCTAAAATCGTGGCCACGGAGCGGGATCGTCTGAAGGCTCAACAAAAAGCCAGCTTTGCCGGCACGGAAGTGCGCTTGCGGGAAAAAGTCAAACCGAGTGCTTATACCCAGATTGTTGATGCGCTGAACTTGCGTAAGATATTTGAATCAGAAGCCTCGCGCGAAAAACTCCGCCAAGCCGGTTTCCGCACCGAACGCCATTTGATGACGTTTTTGTCCATGCGGATCATCTGCCCCATTCTGATTGGCTTGATCGCTTTTATCTATACCTCCACTGTTATGGCCGAAAAGGTTCCGCCTAATCTGCGCCTCACTACGGCGATGATGGGCCTGGTCATTGGCTTTTATCTGCCATCACTCGTTGTTAAAAACTTTGCCTCAAAACGCCAGGCCTCAATTAAGAAATCATGGTCTGACGCGCTTGACCTTTTGCTCATCTGCGTTGAATCAGGCATGGCGCTGGAGCCTGCCATGCAGCGCGTGGGCAAGGAAATTGGTAGCCAATCTGTTCCATTGGCAGAAGAAATGGCGCTGACCGTTGCCGAGCTTTCCTTCTTGGGTGATCGCCGCAAGGCGCTTGACAACTTGAGCAAAAGAACCGGCCTCGAAACCGTGCGTTCGGTTGTCACCAGTTTGATCCAGTCGGAGCGCTATGGCACGCCTTTGGGCTCTGCTTTACGCGTTCTGGCCCAGGAAAACCGCAACGACCGCATGGCCGAAGCGGAAAAAAAGGCAGCAGCCTTACCGCCAAAACTTACAGTGCCGATGATCTTGTTTTTCTTGCCCGTCATTTTCGTGATTATCTTGGGCCCGGCAGGCATCACCGTAACCGGAGCTAAATAAGGCTTGGCTGTTGACGTGAGAGATGAAATGCCGTGTCGTGTCTTGTTCCAATGAAATGGCGCAACAATAAACTGCCAGAGGGAAAGCCAAGCGGCAATGCTCATCAAAAGCCAATAGAGTGGCATGGTCGCTAAAACCGGCCACCATAATAAAGCGCCGCGCCGCTTGGTGGCCACATAGCCCGCATAAGTCGAAGCACCATAGCCTATTCCCATGACGAGGAGGCTGAGTCCGGCAACACCGAGTGTGAACGCAGAGCGTGGGGTGGGCCAATAGAAATTAAGCCACATTTGATAGCTCAACACACCCATGAAAATCGGATGCACGGTTGAAGAAAAAACCGTGCCGAAGGTAATGGCTTGCATCGCCCAAATACCATCCCAACCAATTTCATTTGGTAACGCCATGGGCTTGCGCATGTG
>JAYVXY010000122.1:0-6124 GCA_043784785.1 Aestuariivirga sp.
ATTCTTCAACAACTATCGTCCACAGTTTTACTTCCGCACCACGGACGTGACCGGTGTTGTAACCCTTCCTGAAGGCACTGAAATGGTGATGCCTGGCGATAACATCTCGTTTGATGTTGAGCTGATCACGCCAATTGCCATGGAAGAAAAGCTGCGTTTCGCCATCCGCGAAGGTGGCCGCACCGTCGGTGCAGGCGTCGTTGCCAAGATCTCGGAATAAGGGTTCAGCACAATGCAACGCCAAAATATCCGCATTCGTCTCAAAGCGTTTGATCATCGCATTCTCGATAATTCGACGCGTGAGATCGTGAACACCGCCAAGCGCACAGGCGCTCAGGTGCGTGGTCCCGTGCCGCTGCCAACGCGGATCGAAAAATTCACTGTTAACCGTTCGCCCCACGTCGATAAAAAGAGCCGTGAGCAGTTCGAGATGCGGACTCACCGCCGTCTCTTGGATATTGTGGATCCCACCCCACAAACGGTTGATGCACTTATGAAGCTTGATCTTGCATCAGGCGTCGATGTTGAAATTAAGCTTTAAGAGCTGTTGAGGAGTAGACGATGCGTTCTGGCATCATCGCAAAAAAACTGGGCATGACCCGGATTTACACGGAAGAGGGAGCAGTTGTTCCTGTGACCGTGTTGAAAGTCGACAGCGTCGTTGTTGTCGGGCACAAAACGGCTGAGAAGCATGGCTATGTAGCCTTGCAGCTTGGCTCAGGCGCAGCCAAGGTCAAGCGTTTGACCAAGGCGCAACGTGGCACTTTTGCTGCTGCCAATGTGGAACCCAAGCGCAAGCTTCAGGAATTCCGCATTGACGCTGGCAGCATGATGCCGGTTGGTGCTGAAGTGACTGCTGATCACTTTGTGGCTGGCCAATTTGTTGACGTGACAGGTACATCCAAGGGCAAAGGTTTTGCCGGCGGTATGAAGCGCTGGAACTTCAAGGGTCTGCGCGCAACACACGGTGTTTCGGTAAGCCATCGTTCGATTGGTTCCACGGGTAATCGTCAAGACCCAGGTAAGGTTTTCAAGAACAAGAAGATGCCTGGCCACCTTGGTGATGAAACCGTAACAACGTTAAATGTCATTGTCGTGAAGACGGACAAAGAGCGTGGTTTGATTTTGGTGAAGGGTTCAGTTCCCGGATCGCAAGGTGGTTGGGTTTCGGTTCGTGATGCAGTGAAGCGCAAGCTTCCTGACTCAGCTCCACGCCCGGGTGCTTTCACAGCTGCTGCGGAAGTTTCCGCTGCGCCAGCACAGTGAGGCTAAGATGAAATTTGATGTAAAAACAATTGAAGCGGCGAAAGCCGGCACTGTGGAACTTTCCGATGCGATTTTCGGGCTTGATCCGCGTGTCGATATTATTCACCGTGTTATCCAATGGCAGTTGAACAAGCGCCAGCAGGGCACACACCAAGCCAAGTCACGCGGTGAAATCAACCGCACGACGGCAAAACTCGGCAAGCAGAAAGGTGGCGGCACGGCTCGCCACGGTTCGCGCAAGTCTGGTATCTTTGTCGGCGGTGGTAAGGCTTTTGGTCCGCGCTTCCGCAGCCATGAAACGAGCTTGAACAAGAAGGTTCGCGCACTTGGGCTTCGTCATGCGCTTTCGTCCAAGGTTAAGTCGTCTGAGCTTATCGTGCTGGATAAGGCCGAAGTGAAGAACCCCAAGACCAAAGAAATGAAGGTCATGTTCGAGAAGTTGGGCTGGTCGAATGCTTTGATCATTGACGGTGCAACCGTGAATGAAGGTTTCGCTGCTGCAGCTCGTAACATCATCGGCATCGATGTGTTGCCAGTACAGGGCATCAATGTTTACGACATTCTTCGCCGCAAGAATTTGGTTTTGACCAAAGCTGCTGTTGAAGCGCTGGAGGCACGTTTCAAATGAGCAAAGAACATTATTATAATATCATTCTGAGCCCAGCCATCACCGAAAAGAGCACGATGGTTTCAGCCCAAAACACAATCGTGTTTAAGGTTGCGCTGCGTGCCACCAAGCCACAAATCAAGGCTGCGATTGAAGGCCTGTTTGGTGTGAAGGTGAAGGCCGTGAACACTTTGGTGCGCATGGGCAAGGTTCGTGTGTTCAAGGGCCGTAAGGCACAATTGAGCGATGTTAAAAAAGCATATGTGACGCTTGCCGCTGGTGAACGTCTCGATGTGACGACAGGACTGTGAGTTCATCATGGCATTGAAAACATTTAACCCAACAAGCGCTGGCCGCCGCCACCTGATCCAGGTTGACCGCAGCAGCCTTTACAAGGGCAAGCCTGTTAAGTCTTTGACCGAAGGTCAGCATTCTGCTGGTGGTCGTTCAAACACAGGTCGCATTACGTCACGCCGCAAGGGCGGTGGCCACAAAACAGCTTATCGTTTGATCGATTTCAAGCGCATCAAGCATGATATGGCCGCAGTGGTAGAACGTTTGGAATATGATCCAAACCGCACAGGCTTTATTGCGCTGATCAAGTATACCGACGGCACGCTGTCTTACATCTTGGCGCCACAACGCTTGGCTGTTGGTGACTCGGTTATTTCATCGAGCGCTACTGTCGACGTGAAGCCCGGCAATGCCATGCCAATCGGTTCAGTTCCAGTGGGCACCATTGTTCACAACATTGAAACCAAGCCAGGCGCTGGTGGTTCGCTGTCGCGCGCTGCAGGCACCTATGCGATGGTTGCTGGCCGTGATGGTGGCTACGTCATCATCAAGTTGAAATCTGGCGAAACCCGCATGGTGGATTCAAGTTGCATGGCTTCGGTCGGTGCTGTTTCGAACCAAGATCACATCAACGAAGTGGTTGGCAAAGCCGGTCGTTCTCGTTGGAAGGGCGCTCGCCCAGTATCACGCGGTATTGCGCGAAACCCAGTCGACCATCCAAACGGCGGTCGTACAAACGGTGGTAAGCATTGGGCTACACCGTGGGGCAAGCCAACCAAGGGTTATAAGACACGTACAAATAAATCGACGACGAAATTCATCGTGCGCAGCCGCCACGATCGCAAGAAGTCGGGCTAAGAGGTAGCGCTGAATGACACGCTCAGTTTGGAAAGGCCCGTTTGTAGACGGGTACATCTTGAAAAAAGCGGAAGCCGCACGCGGCCAACGCAATATGGCGATCAAGACGTGGAGCCGTCGCTCCACCATCTTGCCGCAATTTGTGGGCCTGACATTCCAGGTTCACAATGGCAACAAGTTCATCCCGGTGCACATTTCGGAAGAAATGGTTGGTCACAAGCTGGGTGAATTCTCGCCAACACGCACATTCAAGGCCCACTCTGCGGGCGATAAGAAAGCGGCAGCGAAATAATCATGAGCAAGCCAAAAACAAAACGCGCCTTAAGTGAAACGGAAGCAAAAGCGATCACCCGTTCGATCCGCATTAGCCCACGCAAGCTGAATGAAGTGGCAACCGAAATTCGTGGCAAGAAGGTTCACGATGCGCTCGCGCATTTGACATTCTCGCGCCGCCGCATTGCCAAAGATGTGAAGAAGACTTTGGAATCGGCGATTGCCAATGCTGAAAACAACCATAGCCTTGACATCAATGATCTCATTGTGTCGGAAGCCTGGGTTGGCAAGAACTTGGTGATGAAGCGCTGGATGCCAGATGCTCGCGGCCGTGTTGGCCACATCAAGAAATTCTTTAGCGAACTGACGATCATTGTTCGTCAAGTGAAAGAGGCCGCATAATGGGTCAGAAAGTCAATCCAATCGGTTTGCGCCTTGGCATTAACCGCACATGGGACTCGCGCTGGTTTGCGAACACCCGTGAGTTTGGCAAGTTGCTGCATGAAGATGTGAAGATCCGCGCCTACCTGACCAAGGAATTGAAGCAGGCCGGTGTGTCGAAGGTTTTAATCGAGCGTCCTCACAAGAAGTGCCGTGTGACCATTTATTCGGCTCGCCCAGGTGTGGTGATCGGCAAGAAGGGTGCAGACATTGAAAAGCTGCGCAAAAAAGTAGCTGATATGACCGGCTCGGAAGTTCACCTCAACATCGTTGAAGTGCGCAAGCCAGAAGTTGATGCAACCTTGGTTGCCGATAACATTGCCCAACAGCTGGAACGCCGTGTGGCTTTCCGCCGTGCGATGAAGCGTGCTGTGCAATCGGCGCAACGTCTTGGTGCTGAAGGCATCAAGATCACCTGCTCGGGTCGTTTGGGTGGTGCTGAAATTGCGCGTGTTGAATGGTACCGTGAAGGCCGCGTGCCTTTGCACACATTGCGCGCTGATGTTGATTACGGTGTTGCCACGGCCCACACGGCTTATGGCACCAACGGTGTAAAGGTTTGGATTTTCAAGGGCGAAATCCTCGAACACGATCCAATGGCCCAGGATAAGCGCATGAACGAAGTGCAAGATGGTTCGTCGAGCCGTCCACCACGTCGTGAAGCGGCAAACGTCTAAGGCTGAATGAGTAAAGATTATGCTGCAACCGAAAAAAACAAAATACCGCAAAGCCCATAAGGGCCGCATTCATGGCAAGTCCACGAGCTGCAACACGCTGGATTACGGCGCGTTTGGTTTGAAGGCTCTGGAGCCAGATCGTTTGACTGCACGTCAGATCGAAGCTGCACGTCGGGCGCTGGCCCGTGGCATGAAGCGTGCTGGTCGCGTTTGGATCCGTGTGTTCCCAGACGTGCCGGTTTCCAAGAAGCCAGCCGAAGTGCGCATGGGCTCGGGTAAGGGTTCAACTGAATATTGGGCAGCCCGGGTTAAGCCAGGCAGGGTGATTTTTGAAGTTGATGGCATTCCACGTGCCGTTGCTGAAGAGTCATTGCGTCTTGCTGCGGCAAAACTTCCAATCAAGTGCCGCTTTGTAGCGCGCCTTGGCGAAGCATAAGGGGAGGGGATTACTATGAAAATGACAGACGTTCGCGCCCTTTCAACCGACCAAGTGAAAGATGAAATTTTGAAGCTTCGTAAAGAGCAGTTGAACCTGCGCTTCCAACGTGCTTCAGGCCAACTCGAAAAGACCTCGCGCATCCGCCAGATTCGCCGTGACATCGCTCGTCTCAAGACGAGCCAAGTTGCTGCATCTGCCAAGTCAGCAGCGAAGTAGGAGCCAGAAGATGCCGAAACGCATATTGCAGGGTGTAGTCACCAGCGACAAGAACGACAAGACGATTGTGGTCAAGGTGGAACGCCGTTTGCTGCATCCGGTTTTCAAGAAAACCGTTCGCCTGTCGAAGAAGTATCACGCGCATGATGAAAAGAACGAAGCCAAGACTGGTGACGTTGTGCGCATTGAAGAAACCCGTCCGTTGTCTAAGCTCAAGCGCTGGTCGTTTGTAAGCAAAGTCGACGCGTCGAAAGCTTGAATTTAGAAGGACGAACGGGCAGCAATGCCTGAATGGATAGTAAACCATGATCCAGCAAGAAACCAATCTCGACGTTGCCGATAATTCGGGTGCTCGTCGTGTCCAGTGCATCAAGGTGCTCGGTGGCTCTAAGCGCCGTTACGCCTATGTTGGCGACATTATCGTTGTGTCGATCAAGGAAGCCATTCCACGCGGTCGCGTGAAAAAAGGCACCGTGATGAAGGCCATCGTTGTGCGTTGTGCCAAAGACATTCGTCGTGCTGATGGTTCGTCGATCCGCTTTGACCGCAATGCCGCTGTGTTGATCAACGCCCAGGGCGAGCCCGTCGGAACCCGTATTTTCGGGCCAGTTCCTCGCGAGCTGCGCGCCAAGAACCAAATGAAGATTATTTCCTTGGCACCGGAGGTGCTGTGATGCCAGTCAAGTTTAAAATCAAGAAGGGCGATAAGGTTATTGTTATTGCCGGCAAAGACAAGGGCAAGAAGGGTGATGTGATGCAAATCATCACCGATGAAAACCGTGCTGTTGTTTCAGGTGTAAATATCGCCAAGCGCCACACCAAGGCACAAGGCACCAATGAAGGCGGGATCATCAACAAGACCCTTCCTATTCATATTTCAAATTTGGCTTTGCTCGACCCCAAAGACGGCAAAGCGACACGCGTAGGTTACAAGACGCTTGACGGCGGCAAAAAGGTCCGCGTTGCCAAGCGCACAGGAGTGACGATCGATGGCTGAAGAAGATAAGAAGGCCAAGCCTGCGGCAGCTGCCAAGGCGAAGTCTTCAAAGAAAG
>JAYVXY010000123.1:0-18418 GCA_043784785.1 Aestuariivirga sp.
TATTCTCCTTTTGAGTTGAGCGATCATGGCTGATCGATGTCTTAACTGTGGCACCGCCGTGCTGAGAACACGCTGAACATAACATTCATCTGCTATTCATGCAAACCTATTGGAATAAACCGCCAAGCCAAACCGTAGAACAGTTGTAAGACAATTTCGTCGACAGGTTTTTTCTGGAGGTTACTCATGAAAACTATTCGTGCATCAGCTTTCGCTTTTGGTTTGGTGATTGCAGCAACTGGCGCTTTTGCTGCTGGTGGTGGTGGTGGTGGTGGTGGTTCATCGGGCGGCGGCTCAGCAGCGCCTCAATCAGGCACAAACACTGCGCCTACCCAAATGCATTGCAAAACTGGCGAAGTTGTTAAAACCATTCGCAAAAAGGGCATGAAGGCAATGAAGAAATGTGTCAAAGCAACGGCAGGCATCATTCCTGACGATGAGCTTTATGCACAAGGCTGGCTCTTGGCCAAGACTGGCGAATATGATTGGGCGCTCAGCGCCTTTAACGCCATGACCGATAAGCAAAAGCCCGAAGTTCTGACCATGATTGGCTATAGCAACCGGAAAGCTGGCCGCCTCGAAATTGCAGTTTCCTATTATGATCAGGCCTTGGCGTTGCAGCCAGATTTTGTGCGCGCCCGTGAATATCTGGGCGAAGGCTATGTGGCCGCTGGCCGCCTTGACCTGGCAAAAGTGCAATTGAATGAAATTGCTTTGCGTGCTGGCACTTCGTCTGACGAATATATGGATTTGTCGAAAGTCATTGCTGGCACCTCGACCGAACTCTAGTTATTTTGGGGGCGTGAGCCAATCAACATGGCCTCGCCCCCAATCACCAAGTCCCAACCGCGCCGCTAATGCTGGCAACAAAACCCGCAGATCATTTTCCAGTGTCCATGGCGGGTTGATGATGATCAAGCCCGACCCTGAAAGGCCGCCGCGCTCAAAAGCTGCCTTAATCCGAAGTTCGACCCACAACATATTCGGCAGTTGCAGGCTTTTCATTTTCTCAACAAATTGTGTGGCAAATTCTTCCGTTGTGACGGGATACCAGATCATGAAAGTGGCAGTGGCCATACGCCGATAACCAAACTCAAGCGCTTTAGAGGCGCGCTCAGTTTCGTTTAATGCTTCAAACGGCGGATCAATCAAAACAAGTCCGCGCCGTTCTCGAAACGGCAATTCAGCTTTCACGGATTGCACATAATCTTGGCTCGTAACGGTAATCCTTTTGTCCTTCGCATAGGCATTGCGAAGCTCTGCAACATCAACCGGATGAAGCTCATTGGCAATCAAACGGTCATCAGCGCTGATGAGATGCGAGATAATTTCAGGCGAGCCCGGATAGAACCGACCATTCCCATCTTTATTCATCGCAGCCAAAACCCTGCGATAAGGCGCCAGCACAGCCTCAATTTCAGGCGCAAAGTCATCGTCCATTTTGGCGATCCCACTTTGCCACTCGCCGGTTTTGGTTGCCTGAACGCCTTCGAGATCATAGCGCCCAATGCCAGCATGAGCATCGAGCACGGCGAAAGGCTTCTCCTTGGCGGCCAGCAAAGTAAGAATACGCGCCAGCACGATATGCTTTAAAACATCGCCATGATTGCCAGCATGAAAAGCGTGGCGATAATTCATGCCCGAAACACCACAGCTGCACCCAATGCAATGAGGCTAAATCCGGCAACGTGCTGCAACGTGATCTGTTCACCCAGCCAGAATATTGAAAAACCGACAAACACTGCAAAGGTGATGACCTCTTGCATCGTCTTCAGCTCGGCCGTGGAATAAACCGCACTGCCGACGCGATTTGCCGGCACTGCAAAGCAATATTCGAACAAGGCGATGGTCCAACTGGCCAGGATCACGATCCACAAAGGCTTGCTCTTATATGACAAGTGACCATACCACGCGAAAGTCATAAACACGTTTGAGGCAATGAGCATGAGAATAGGCATAACACTGGCATATGAAAAATTTGGCACGTGGAGTCCCTTGGATGATTTCCGACAGCCATAATCTGCGGCTCTCCGCGCGGTCAACCCCATCTCATATGGTTAATCCTCTATAAACCATTTGGCGCCAAATAGTTGCTTCAATCGAATGTGGAGGGCCGTTTCGATGGTTAGGTTTTTGGTGGCGTTTGGCTTTTTGGCGTCGAGTGCTACGGTTTTTGCCGAACAATCAGCACCTTGGTTTGGCAGCGAGGCATCGCCCCCGCAACAAGTTGTAGTTAAGGTTTCGGAGTTCATCCAAGCAAATTCTGGCCGTGATCAAGATTGTACAATTTCAGGTTGCTCTACTTTGGTAAAAGCTGCTAAGCCCGAACAGAAAAGTGCGTCTAATCCTTAATCCTGACACAAGATTAGTTTTGATACGCTGATCCTAACTGGGGAAAGTTTGAAGATGAAAACGACAACAAATATCATATTACTACTCGCTGTGGCATCGGCTTTGAGCGCTTGCGCCAGCATGAATGTTTTCAAAGATTCAAACAGCTCGCAATCGAGCATGCCACCACCAGTCGATCCGGGACCTGCTGTGCCAACCGCACTTGATGCAGCCCAGATAAAAGTGCTTCTAAGTGGCAAAAGCTGGGCTTGGACCGGCCCGAAGAACAGCGGCGTAACCCTTTATGCCTCTGATGGCACTTCATTGGTGCAAGTAACGGGCAAGGGCACCACCAGCGGCAAATGGTTGGCCAAGGATGGTCAACTTTGCGAAAGCTTCTCGCCTGCTTCCTTCCTGCCGCAAGGCGTTCCCATGGCATGTCAGACTTTTTCCGGAACTTCAGGCAATTACCGGGTTGGCCAAGCTTCATTCAAACTGGCTTCCTAAGCTTCAACACATTGTCGCCATGAACAGGCCATGCTCCCGCCGCGCGGAGGTTGCATAAACTCGCATCTGGAGAATGATCATGGCTAATCTTTTCACCCGCAGACAGGCGATTATCAGTTCTATTTCGCTCGTTGCGATGGCGGCTGCAGCCCATGCTGAGCACCCTTTTTATGGTGGGGTCGATTTTGTCGGCAACCCTGATTTGTTGCCGCCAGTCGAATCGCCAATTGATTTTCCGATTCAAAGTTTCGAAAAACAGATCCCAGAAAAATTTCGCAAGCAGCAAGTGACTTTTGGCAGCCAGGAAAAGCCAGGCACCTTGATCGTCGACCCGGAACATCGCTTTCTCTATTTCATTCTGGGCAATGACCAGGCCATCCGCTATGGCGTGGGGGTGGGCCGCGAGGGCTTTGCATGGTCGGGCCAAGCCGTCGTCGGCTTGAAGCGCCGGTGGCCCCGTTGGCTGCCCCCTCAATCCATGGTGGAGCGCGATGTGCACGCTGCCACCTGGGCCAATGGCATGCCCGGCGGACCAGAAAATCCTTTAGGGGCCCGCGCCATCTATCTTTACGCCAATGGCCTGGACACGCTTTACCGCATCCACGGCACCAATGAGCCAATGTCGATCGGCAAAGCCATGTCGTCTGGTTGCGTGCGGATGCTGAACGAAGATGTGGCCGATCTGTTTGACCGGGTCAACAAGGGAACCCATGTGGTGGTGTTGTCACCCGGATCATTGTGAACGAAGGTATACTTGCAGGCTAAAGCTGCTTGTGGCACATCCCCAACAAATGACGGCAAACGCACCTAACATGATGATTCTAAAATCGGCG
Organism: Aestuariivirga sp.; assembly: GCA_043784785.1. Taxonomy (GTDB): domain Bacteria; phylum Pseudomonadota; class Alphaproteobacteria; order Rhizobiales; family Aestuariivirgaceae; genus Aestuariivirga. The sequence goes on from JAYVXY010000123.1 coordinate 3,672, forward strand.
ATTTTGATGGCAAGCTTAGCCATGCTTGTGGCTTGCGCTTCGGCCCCCAATGGCGTTCGTGTCACCAATGGTGGCACATCAGCAACCTCTGCTAAACAAGGCGTGGCCATTCGTAACCTGTCTGGCCCGGAAATTGGTCAAGCCGTAATCGGCAAATCATTTCAATATACGCGCTCAAACAGCACTGGCTTTGTAGTTTACAACGCCGATGGCAGCCTGACGATTACCGATGATCAAAAAGGTGCATCAAAAGGCAGTTGGAAAGCATCGGGCGAGCAATATTGTGAATCCTATGGCTCTGGCCCGCAGGAATGTGGCGTGTTCAAATATACTGGCGACGCCTATTTCGCCGCCAATTCACGGCTTGTGGAAATGAAGATCTGAGCGAACAGAAGTCCGCTAATATATTTTTTGATCCGTCATGCCAGCTTTCGCTGGAATGACGGTATTGGGTTAGTCACTAATCTTACGACGGCAATTTTCCGTTTGGCGTCAAGCCGTCAACCACTTGTGGCAAAACTTGGGTCAAGCGTTTCATCAATTCATCCGATGTCAAGCCTGTCTGCTTGGTCAAAGCATCAAGCACGTTGGGGGGCAACATCTGGCTCAATTGGCCTGCGCTGACCGACGCGTTAGCTCCCGTGCCCACCCAGCTCTTGGCGATATCACCAAGGCCAGAATCATTGAGATGGCCGACCAGACCGCCCAATCCACCTGAAACACCACCCGGAACAACCGCAGCATGCGTGCCACCCGACAGTCCCTTTACAAATTCACCGATCTTGTCGCGGTTTTGATAACCCGCAACTGCAACCAAACCCAACAAAGCACCCCAAGAAGGCATTCCCGCCATGATAACTTCCTTTCATAAAAGTCAGAACCCGAATTATGGGCATTATTACGTCGATTTCAAGATGCCGCTGTTGCCGCAAGGGTTAATACAATGTTAAAGTTGTAACACCATCAACAAGGAGCGCTACACAAATGGGAATTATCTGGACAATCATATTTGGCATCATCGTTGGCACCATTGCCAAGTTCATCATGCCGGGCAAAAATGAGCCACAGGGCTTCATCATGACCGCCATTCTTGGCATCGTCGGTTCGTTTGTCGGCAGCTATATCGGCCAAGTTTTGGGTTGGTATCCTGAAGGTGGTGGAGCAGGCTGGATTATGTCCATCATCGGCGCCATCATCGTGTTATTGGTTTACGGCATGTTTATGAAAAACCGCTCTGCCTAAACTAGTCTTGCAAGAACGGGTTGTTCAGCCGCTCAATTCCAATGCGGCTGGCAGCCCCATGCCCGGGCAAAAATGTTACATCATCACCCAGCGGCAAAACTTTTTCACGAATTGATTTCATCAACGTGGCGTGATCCCCACCCGGCAAATCTGTTCTGCCGACCGAGTTTTGAAATAACACATCGCCCATCAATGCAAATTTGTTTTCGGCATTGAACATCACCACTGATCCAGGCGAATGGCCCGGCGCTTCATGCACCGAGAATTTCAATCCACCAACCTGAACGTCATCACCATCGGTAAGCCAACGATCTGGCGTCACCACGCGAACCGCCGGCATGCCAAAGGCAGCACCGCGGGCTGGCAGATTATCGAGATAAGATTTATCGCGCAAATGCGGCCCTTCAACTGGAACACCCAGTTTTTCAGCAAGCTCTGCCGCCCCGCCGGCATGATCAATATGGCCATGGGTCAGCAGAATGCGCTCCACCTTCACGCCCGCTTCAGCAATCGCCTGCATGATGCGATCAACATCGCCACCCGGGTCAACCACTGCGGCTTGGCTTGTGTCTTCGTCAATCACCAACGAGCAATTCTGCTGAAAAGGTGTGACGGGAATAATCAGAATTTTGAGTTTTGCCATGATAGAAGCTGATTAGCTATGCTTAAGGCTCCTTGCAACATGCAAAACCCCGCCTTGCCGCAAGCACAGCCGCGCCTTACAGAACTTTCATGAACCGCCAACGCATCATCAATCTGGCCGCCGCAATTGCCGCAATCACGGTTTTTGGGTTTACGCTTGGCCTGATGTATCCGCTGCTTTCACTGATCATGGAACAACAGCATGTCAGGCCAGATCTGATTGGTTATAACACCGCCATGCAGCCACTGGGCATTATGCTTTCGATCTTCGCAATCCCTCTGGCGGTCAAAAAGTTTGGCGCAAAACGCGCCGTGATTGCATCGGGTCTGGCCACCGCCGCCATGATCTTATCCTATCCATTCACCACCATTTTCTGGTGGTGGTTTGGTTTGCGCATCCTGCATGGTTTTTTTGTTTCAGCGCTGTTTGCAATCAGTGAAGCCTGGATCGTCAAATTTGCAGACGGGCCGTGGCGCTCACGCATCTTGGCGCTTTACACCAGCATTTTGGCAGCCAGTTTCGGCGCTGGCCCGTCGCTGATCAGTTTTACAGGTATTAATGGCGCAACACCATTCATGATTGGTGCCATTGTTCTCGTCATCGCCACACTACCAATCTTTTTTGTCAATGATGAGGTCATCGACGAGGCTGACGAACGGCCGATGTCCGTCATCGCCTTTATCGGCAAAGCCCCAATGCTGTTGTTATCCGTCTTGATGTTTGCCGTGATTGATTCAGCATTCCTAAGTTTCTTGCCGGTCTATTGCGTGATCAAGGGTTTCTCCAATGAAACGGCGGCCCTCTCGCTCACGGCATTCATCGGCGGTAACACCGTGTTGTTAATGCCAATCGGCTGGTTGGCTGATCATATGAATAAGCGCCACGTCATGACGGCTTGCATCGCTGTTACCGCGATAACCGTGGCGCTGCTTCCCTTCGCTTTCGGAACAAGTCTATTCTGGATTTTACTGGTGATCGGCGGCGCCGCATCAGGCGGCATTTATACTGTTGCTTTGGGCGAGCTTGGTGAACGCTTCATGGGCCATGAACTCACCACGGGCACCGCCTCATTTTCGGCCACTTGGGGGCTGGGGGCTTTGGTTGGGGCGTTAGGCTCCGGCATTATTTTTCAAGCATTCGGCCCCGATGGCCTGCCCTATACGATTGCGATTATTTTTGCCGCTTTTGCCCTTTCCCGTCTGGCTCTGATAAGAGACTAGACAAACAACCTGAAGGCCGGATAGCTGCTGCCATGACAATTGATACCTCACCGCTTCTCACCATTCGCGATTTTTTGCGTTACGCGATGACGCGCTTTCGTTCCGCTGGACTGGCCCATGGCCATGGGGCCACCAATGCGCTGGATGAAGCAGCCTTCATCATTCTGGAATCTTTGAAGCTGCCCGTTGATGACATCAACCCTTGGCTTGATGCGCGGCTTTTGGAATCCGAAAAATCGATGCTGGCCAAATTGATTGATGATCGCGTCACGACGCGCAAACCAGCCGCCTATTTATTGAAGCGAACCTATATGCATGGTGTGCCGTTTTATGTGGATGAGCGGGTGATTGTGCCACGTTCGTATATTGGCGAGATGTTGGTGAAGGGCCTGTTTGATGAGGCAGGTCTGGGCTTTGATATTTTACCTGAAAACATTTCATCAGTTCTCGATCTCTGTACCGGTTCGGGCTGTCTTGCCGTTCTTGCTGCCAATGTTTTTCACAATGCTTCAATCGATGCCGCTGATCTTTCAAGCGATGCTTTAGAGGTTGCGCGTATCAATCTGAAAGAACATGATTTATCGGATCGGATTACACTGCATCAAGGCGATTTATTCAACGCTGTGAAAGATCAAAAATTCGATCTGATCATTACCAATCCACCCTATGTGGCAGCATCCGAAGTTGAAGCCTTCCCACCTGAATATGCCCATGAACCGCGCATGGCGCATTTGGGCGGTGAAGATGGTTTTGAACTGGTGCGCCAGATCATCAAACAAGCACCAAAACATCTCAACAAGGGCGGCGGCTTGCTGTGTGAAATCGGCATCGGCCGCGAAATCTTGGAAGCCGAATTTCCAAAACTGAATTTCTTCTGGCTCGATTCAGAAGAGTCAGAAGGCGAAGTGTTTTTCCTTAAGTTTTGAGGCCCGAAACCTTTTTGAAATTCTCATAAAGTACGCGCGTGTTGCGGGCCATTTCTGGCATCAGTGGATAGCTCTGGGCCTTTAGTTTTTCATAGCCACCTGCCCCCAACTCGCGCTCAAGCACATTACGGTAGCCCGGCAATGACGACCATGTGGCCACCGTCTGCGGGCTGAACTCGCAATGAAACTGGGTGCTCAATGCATGGGTATCAATCGCCAGAGACTGCACGGCGGCAATAGCCGACTGCGCCAAAACTTTTGAGCCCTGAGGTGCACGTTTCACTTCGGCATGGTGCCATTGCATCACGGTTTGGGTTTCGGGCAATCCCGCAAAAAATGGATGGACTTGACCTTCACCTGTCAATGACACGTCGAACACGCCGACTTCCTGGGATCCAGCAGGTGCCACTTCGCCGCCCAATGCTGTGGCCAGAAGCTGGTGGCCCAAGCACACGCCCAAATACGGCTTGGCCTTGTCCCACACCCATTCGCGGATCGCGGCTTTTTCTTGCGCCAGATAAGGAAATTGATCTTCCTGCCATGTGTCTTGCGCACCCCCCAAAACAAACATCAAATCATAGGATTTGAATGATGGAATGGCTTGGCCTTCAAACATCCGCACAAACTCAGGAATAATCCCATCCTCGGCGAAATAGTCGAGAAAGCGGCCGGGATGATCATGATCCATATGTTGCAACACCAATGCGCGTTTCATCTATCCCTCACAACAATTGCAAATTGATCGCCTGCGGCCCGCGCCCGCGCGCATCATTTTCGGTGGCATAGGAAATGACCATGCCATCTTCCAAATGCGGCAGGCCAGCGCGCTGCACAGCAGAGATGTGCACAAACACATCGCGCCCGCCATCATCAGGCGTCACAAAGCCAAACCCACGATCCTTGTCGAAGAATTTTATTTTGCCTGTAAAGCGCTTGTCGGGAGGAATGGCGTTCATCGCCCCAGTTACCCTGACCCGCTTGGAAAAATCAACTGGCGGACTTTACGCGCGCCAATATCGCGTCAAGTTTGCCAAGCAATGCCGGATCACGCTTTTCTGGGGCCGTCATGATCGCAAACTCCAGCGCCCGGTCGGCCCCCACCGCGCAGGGCTGGTGCTCATGCGACAGTTCCTTTGCCAAACGCAAGACAAAGCGCTTGGCCATATCAACATTGGCTTTCATCACATTCATGACTTGTAAAACGTCAACCGCGTCATGATGCGGGTGCCATGCGTCAAAATCAGTGACCATGGCGATATTGGCATAGCAAATTTCCGCCTCGCGGGCCAATTTCGCCTCGGGCATGGCCGTCATGCCAATGAGGCTGGCACCCCAACTGCGATGCAATTCAGATTCAGCCAGCGTGGAAAATTGCGGCCCCTCCATCACCACCAGCGTGCCGCCGCGATGATAGGTGATTGCTTCGCCTTTCAGCGCGCGTTCAGCAGCATCCAGCAGATATGGCGAAACCGGATGGCCAAACGGCACATGGGCGACACAGCCTGTGCCAAAGAATGAATTTTCATGCCGATAGGTTTTGTCAATGAACTGATCCACCAAAACAAATGTGCCGGGCGGCAATTCTGCTTTCAATGAACCAACAGCAGAGAGCGAAACCAGATCGGTCACTCCTGCCCGCTTCAAGCAATCAATATTGGCGCGGTAGTTGATGGTGCTGGGGGAATAAACATGCCCTCGCCCATGGCGCGGCAAAAACACAACAGAAAGCCCGTTAATCTCGCCAAAGCGCAATTGATCGGAGGCTTCACCCCATGGACTCGCAACACGCTGCCACCGCGCATTGTCCATGGCGATATCATAAACACCAGAGCCGCCGATAATGCCGAGGATGGTTTTGGTCATGACGAACCTTCAAATTTTGCACTTCGCACCCTTAATTCCTGGGTGGGGTGGGGGTGGGGTTGACATACCCATAAAGCACGGATATTTTGAATATTGGAAACCGAGAAAGGATATTTCTTCATGGGCACACTTCTCAACAATGATGATGTAATATGGCTTAAGAACGTGAAAAGCGACGACAACACCATTGCATTACTTCGGCAGATTCCCGCAAGTACCAAGTTGAAGCTGGAAATCGAGGGGCATCGTGGCGATTGGGAACGTATGGCCGACGGCAAGGATGGCAGACCGACATTGGGGCTTCGGCCAACTGGAAAGACCATTGAATTCTGGAAATCAATGAAAGCCCGACGCGGCGATCGTCTTGAATTCAAGATCGTGGACCCGCGCGACACCTATTTGTCGGATATACAAAAATCCATGAGCGAATGGGAATCCGAAGAAGACGAAAAAGCGTTCCATGATTTGTGACCATTGGCAAGTCGTTGCAGTGCCATTTCCATTCATGGAAAGGCCGGCCGTAAAGCGGCGCCCTGCTCTCATAATATCGACCAAGGAATTCAACGCTGTTAATGATCACAGCATCATGGCAATGATTACAACAGCATTGCTGGATAGCTGGCCCAGCGACTACGCTCTGGCGAAGTCCCGCGATGCTGGTCTAAACGTCGAATGTTATGTTCGCTGGAAAATCTTCACCTTGCCAAACGCGCTTATTGTCAAGAAGATTGGCGAATTGGCGGACGAAGATCGTGAATCTCTTTCAATAAAGGCCCGCACAATATTCATACGGGCCTGATTGCGAGTTACTTCGAATTTCAATGCGCCACGTCGGCCCAGACCTTCTTCTTTACGAAATACATCAAGCCCGCCAGCACCACCAGATAGATCAGCACTTCAAAGCCCGTCTGCTTGCGCTCTTCCATTTTGGGTTCTGCTGTCCAAGCAAGGAAGGCTGAAACGTCACGCGCCATATCGTCAACTTTGTTCGGCGCACCGTCGTCAAACTTCACCGAACCATCGGTCAGCGTCCCGGCGGGTGGCATGGAAATCCAAGGCCCAGCTTGGAAGTAGGGATTGTAATATTTGCCTTCTGGCTTGTCCTTGGCGATTTCTGCTGAAGGTTCTCCATAGCCAATGAGAATCGAATAAACATATTGCGGGCCGCCAATGCCGTTCCACAATTGATTAAACGTGCCATGCCAACCTTCGCGGGCCTTGGTGATCAAGCTCAGATCAGGCGGAGCGGCACCGTTGGCCGCTGCGGCGGCTTCTGGATTTGGAAATGGCGATGGGAAACGATCAGATGGCAGGCCAGGACGATCAAACATCTCGCCTTTGCTATCTGGGCCATCATGCACCGTGAATGTGGCGGCAAGAGCCTTAACTTGCGCTTCAGTAAATCCCGGGCCACCCTTATCACTCAGGTTACGGAAAGCCACAAGCTTCATCGAATGGCAGGTTGCGCAGACTTCTTTGTAAACCTTATAGCCGCGTTGCAGCTGGGCTTTGTCAAACGTACCAAATGGGCCTTCGAACGAAAAATTGATGCCCTTGGCAGGCGAAGCGCTTTCAGCGGCCAGTGCCGCGCCACCAAACAATGTGACGCCAGCGATCAGGAGTGTTGCAAATTTTTTCATGATTTTCTCCCGGTCACTCAGCAGGCGCCAGCATGGGCTTCTTCTTGGCCAACACATCGTCAGAGATAGATGAAGGCAGCGGCTTTGGCGTTTCAAGCAATCCTAACAGCGGCAAGATCACAATGAAGTGGATGAAATAATAGGCGGTCAAAATGCGGCCCCAGAAAACATAGGAACCTTCAGGTGGCTTGGAACCAATAAAGCCCAAGGCCACACACACAATGGCAAACACCCAGAAAAAGCCTTTGAAGATCGGACGATAAGTTCCCGACCGCACCTTCGACGTATCAAGCCAAGGCAGGGCCAGCAAAATCAAGATCGACGAGAACATTGCAATCACACCCAGCAACTTGTCAGGCACCGAGCGCAGAATGGCGTAGAAGGGCAGATAATACCATTCAGGCTTGATGTGTGCAGGCGTGACCAGCGGATTGGCTGGAACATAGTTCACAGCGTCGCCCATATAGTTAGGGCCGTAAAACACAAACAGGCCATAGAATATCAGGAACACCACAATCGCGAAGCCATCCTTCATCGTGTAATAAGGATGGAACGGAAGCGTGTCTTGCGGGCCCTTCACATTGATGCCAGTTGGGTTGTTGTTGCCGGGCACATGCAGCGCCCAGATGTGCAAGAACACAAGACCAGCCAAAACGAATGGCAGCAGATAATGCAGCGAGAAAAAGCGGTTCAACGTTGGGTTATCAATCGAATAGCCGCCCCACAGCCATGTGGTTACAAAATCCCCCACAAACGGAATGGCCGAGAACAGATTGGTGATAACTTTGGCACCCCAGAAGCTCATTTGGCCCCAAGGCAGCACATAACCCATGAATGCTGTGGCCATCATGACCAGATAAATGATCACACCGATCATCCACAACACTTCACGCGGCGCCTTATATGAGCCGTAATACATACCGCGGAACATATGGATATAAACCGCGATGAAAAACATCGAAGCGCCATTCATGTGCATATAGCGCATGAGCCAGCCATAATTCACATCGCGCATGATGTGTTCAACTGAATCGAACGCCATATCAACATGCGGTGTGTAATGCATCACCAGCACAATGCCGGTGATTATTTGTACAACCAACATAACCGCCAGAATGGCACCAAATGTCCACCAATAATTCAAATTCCTTGGCGTCGGGAAGTCCATCGCTTGGTCTTTGGCAAAGGCCACGATCGGCAAACGCTCGTGAAACCATTTTCCAAAGGCACTGGTCGGCTGATATTTTGTAGGTCCGCTCATTTTTATTGTTCCCTATTAGCCGACGCGGATTTTGGTGTCGGTGAGATAAGTATATTCGGGCACGGGCAAATTCTCTGGGGCCGGACCTTTGCGCACACGGCCCGCCGTATCATATTGCGAACCATGACATGGGCAGAGCCAGCCACCTGTTGTTGAGTTGCCAGTCACGACGCCAAAGTCGCCCTTGTTGCCTTCAGGCACGCAACCAAGATGCGTGCACACACCGAGCATCACCAGATATTGCGACTTGCCGCCAACCACACGATTATCATCGGTGGCTTTTTCACCAGCCTTGGCATTGGCATTGCGCGGATCAGTATCCAGCAGTTCATCAATCTTCACAGCCTTGGCGGTTTCAATGTCGGCCTTGCTACGATGGCGAATGATCAGCGGGTTGCCGCGCCATTTGATGGTGATGGCCTGGCCTTCGACGATTGGGGCCAGATCAACCTCGACTGAGGCCAATGCCAACACGCTCGCATCTGGATTCATTTGACTGATAAACGGCCAGGCGACCAAAGCCGTACCAACACCTGCCACTGCGCCTGTGGCAATCATCAAAAAATCGCGCCGATTTACATCTGCATGAACTGCTGTGGACACTTCGCCAAATCCTTCGTCTTAAAAAAGCCGCCGCCCACACATGGTTTACCCATCATGGTCACCCGCCCCAGAATGAACGGTTTTTGGCATTGAGCGCGCCGGAAGTCTAGCCATAGGATGTCGCAGATGAACAGCTTCTGGCAGGGCTTACAAAAACCCTTTAAAATGCGGGAATCATGATCGAAATCGCCCTCTACCAGCCTGACATTGCCCCCAATGCCGCAACCATTGCCAGACTTTGCGCCTGTTTCGGCTTGAAACTCACAATTATCGAACCCGCAGGCTTTGCATTCACTGATTCTAGCTTCAGGCGCGCCGGCATGGATTATTTGCAAAAATTGGATTTGCACAGGTCAGATTCTTGGGAAAAGTTCCGTACAGAAAACCAAAATCGAAGATTGGTTTTATTGTCCACCAAGGCTACCCAATCCCATGTCGCATTTAAATTCTCACCAGAAGATATATTATTGTTGGGCCGAGAAAGTGCCGGGGTTCCTCCAGAAGTTCACAGTGCCGTTCACGACCGCATCATAATTCCCATGCAGGCTGGTATGCGGTCGATCAATGTGGCGCTTGCGGCGGCCATTGTAACTGGCGAGGCGCTGCGGCAACTGGGCGGATTTGCGGGTTAATTGCCAGTGAGCGACCATGGTGCAGCAATGTCAGAGGCTGGTTCGCCCCAGCAACATGGCACACACAAGCATGGCCAAAACACCAAAGACGCAGCCTGTGACCCAGACATAAACCAAATCCATCCGCGTGTGAACTTTGCCAGATCCCATCGGCATCGCTGTAATGCCCAATGCAGCTTTTTCCCGCGCGATGATTCTGTGTGCCAGATATTTTGTGGCAAATTGCACCATGTGTTGCAAATCGCGGGTTTCAAAAAGCGTAGAGCGCCGATCCTCGTGATCTTGCACAAGCCGATAAGTGCGGCTGTCGGGCTCCATGACCACAAATGAAACAAGGTCAATCCAAAGCCTTGGGGTGGCACCTGTTTGCACATTCAGGTCAAACATCGCGCGAGCCGCAGCGTTGTTGGCCAGCTGCGGCACGAGCTCAGCCCGCAACGCGTCAAGCCGCAACGCTCTGGCATCCTGCAAAGCCAGAATTGAGTCGAGCTGGCTTGCCTCAGCAAGCCTTGCCTCCCTCAGCGCCTTCATCATTTGGCTTTGATCAGACATAACGCCACGCCCTTTGTTGTAAGTTGAAGTCTTGCATTCTTTAAGTTGTTGTTTTAATAAATTTCAATCATTGGGTGTAATTCTCTTTCTTTAAACTTGGGTTCAGAAACGCCCTTAACGCCACATTGCTGCAGCCCTTAAAAACAATTTAAAATGATTGGTTAATGACGGGATCAGGCTTGATTGAAAATCTCAAAGCGCAATTGCGCGAATGGTTTTCAGGCTTGTGCGATCAAATTCTGCGGGAAGATTAAAGGCGCGTTGATGCGCCAGAGACGTCACGGCAACTGAACGGTTTTGGCGATTGAACTATTTGGTCAATCGAACTGAAGCCATCATCTGACTGATCTTGGTAAATGATTCATATAATGCCGCACCATTGGCTGCATCGAATGCATGGTCGGGCGCTGAAGCACAATCAACCAACAACGCCTTCATGCTGGACGATGGAACCTGAAACGCCACGGTAAAGAGTTCGATGCCATCAGCTTTGGCGTTGGTACAAAGAGTTGTCATCTTGGTGTCTGAGAGTGCCGTATCGCTTCCGGTGTGATCGGGATATTTGGGTGAAGCCGTGTTCCAACCATCTGTCATCAGCACCAGAACTTTGCGGCCATTGGCAGCCTTCAACTGAGCCTTGGTCAAGCCTTCCGAAAATGGCTCGGCGCTATCCAGCACGTTCCATCCCCACAAAACACCAGCCGGAACATAGGTGCTATTGGCAGCAACCATTGAATCAATGCCAGCATTGATGACGCCAGCATCCGTTGTCAGCGGTATGATTGCACCTTGGCACGGAACTCCAGCCAAGGCCGGATAGGCAGCACCAGCCGCACCCGAGGATTCATCAAGCGGAGAGTTACGAGAGCCAACACAGCCTTTCCACCCCGAAGGAACCGGGTTCATGATCCAAGGTTGGGCGGCATTGCCCGTGCCGACATTCACATATTGCGTGAAGGGCACCAAAGCGAACTTCAATGACGAATACGAAGATTTATCGGTTTCAAGAATCGAGATGAGTTGCTTTGCTGACGCCTTCAGATCGATGATTTTCTGGCCCGCCATCGAACCGGTATTATCCAATGCCAAGGCCACTTCCAGCGACTGCGAACCAAGATTGACGTCTGCATCCGCCTGCAGATCCATGGTGGAAACGCCAGCGAAGGCAAGAAAGGTTGTATCAATACTGCCGCTAATCGAAACCTTGAATGTGGAGGTCGATGCATCCACCGATTGCGAAACATTGGTCACATTTTTCAGAATAATGATTGCGTCATTGGCCTTGAGATAATCTTCGACAATTTTTTTGAGTGCCACCGGATCGTTGGTTTTGCCAGAGGTGGCGCCGACCATTGCGGCAGCATCTGCCGCACCATGTAAAACGGCTTCGGCATTGTTGGCTCTGATCATGTCAATGGCGGCACCGGCGGCCAAAAGCAGGGGAACAACGGCGATGGCCAACATGGCGCCAACATTTCCACGAACATTTCCGAAGAAGCCACGTAGCAACATTTTGCTCGATCCACTCTGTTATTTTTCGAAAAGGGATACGGCAAATTCAATAATTTTTCGTTGTGTTGCACGCTTGCGTTAAAACTGGAAATACAATCAGGTTAACAACAGCTAAGAAAATTGGGTTAATGATACTCGCCAGCGATACGCCAAATTGACTTAACGTCTGGCGCAAATCCAACTATGAGAGTTGAAACATCAAGCAATGGACGACAAATTGGAATCTGCTGAAATCGATGGACTGCGAACCAAAACCAAAGTCTGGTTCGAAAATCTCCGCAACCAAATCGTGGATGAGTTTGAAAAATTAGAAGATGAATGCACCGCTGATGCGCCTGCAGGCCGGTTTGTAAAAACCCCTTGGGTTCGCGCCAATAATGGCGGCGGGGGTGTTATGTCCATGCTTCATGGCCGCTTGTTTGAAAAAGCGGGGGTTCATTGTTCAACCGTGCATGGTGAATTCTCGCCCGAATTTCGCAAACAGATGCCGGGAGCAGAAAATGACCCGCGCTTCTGGGCTTCAGGCATTTCGTTGATCGTCCACCCCCGCAATCCAAATGTGCCAGCCGTGCATATGAACACCCGCTTTGTGATCACCACCAAAGCCTGGTTTGGCGGGGGCGCAGATTTAACACCGGTGTTGAACCGCAGGCGCACGCAGGAAGATCGCGATTCAATTGATTTTCATGATGCCATGAAATCAGCTTGTGCGCCGCATGCAGTTGCCAACTATGATCACTATAAAAAATGGTGTGACGATTATTTCTATTTGGCCCACCGCAATGAACCGCGCGGCATTGGTGGCATATTCTTTGACAACCTCAATAGCGGCAACCTTGAAAGTGATTTCGCCTTTGTGCAAGGCGTCGGCACCGCATTTAAAAATATCTATCCACACATTGTTCGTGCCAATATGCAGAAGCCCTGGACTGAAACTGATCGGGAAGAACAGCTGATCAGACGCGGGCGCTATGTGGAATTCAATTTGCTTTATGATCGCGGCACGATTTTTGGTTTGAAAACCGGCGGCAATGTTGACAGTATCCTGTCATCCCTGCCCCCTGAAGTGAAATGGCCTTGAGAAGATGGATTTAAGAAACGGCTTCGACATCAAACGTTACATCCGTAACATTCCCGATTATCCAAAACCCGGCATCATGTTCCGCGATATCACCACATTGCTTTCCAACATGCACGGGTTTCGCGCCGCTGTTGATGAACTCGCTTGGCCGTTTCTGCACGGGCAGTTTGATTATGTGGCGGGCATTGAGGCGCGCGGTTTTATTTTGGGTGGTGCCGTGGCCCACACATTAGGCCGTGGTTTCATTCCCATCCGCAAGAAAGGCAAATTGCCCGCCCGCGTGATCGGGCAGGAATACACACTGGAATATGGCGTAGACACGATTGAGATTCACGCCGATGCCATCGCCAAGGGTGACCGGATTTTGTTGATTGATGATTTGATCGCCACGGGCGGAACCGCCGGTGCTGCCATTGACCTCATCCGAAAATCCGGTGGCGAAGTTTTAGCTGCATCCTTCGTGATTGACCTGCCAGACTTAGGTGGCGCCGACAAACTCCGCGCCAAGGGTGTGAAGGTTCACACGCTGGTGGGGTTTGAGGGGCATTGATTTCGTCCTTACCGCAGAGCAGGAGAGGAAAGGGGCCCATAAGCGTTAGCGAAATGGGATAGGTGAGGGTCGGAGTGTGTCGCAAAGAGGCCCTCATCTATCCCATCTCACTTCGTTCGATGGGCCCCTTTCTTCTCCCACTGTCGTGGGCAAAGATGCTTAAGTATTAAACCTGAAATGCATCACATCACCGTCCGCCACCACATATTCTTTGCCTTCCAAGCGGAATTTGCCCGCAAGCTTGGCCCCAGATTCACCTTTGCCTGAAACATAATCATCATAGGCAATGGTTTCAGATCGGATGAAACCTTTTTCAAAATCAGTATGGATCACGCCAGCGGCGGCTGGTGCTTTCGTGCCTTGGGTGATTGTCCAGGCGCGCGCTTCTTTTGGGCCCACGGTGAAATAAGTGAACAGGCCAAGCAGCTCATAACCAGCGCGGATCACGCGGTTCAAACCAGGTTCGGCCAAACCAACCGCATCGAGAAAATCCTTTTGATCACCAGCAGGCATGATGGCGATTTCACTTTCGATCTTGGCTGAAACAACAACCGCCACATTGCCTTCTTTTTTTGCAAACGCCTTGACGCGCTCCGAAAAATCATTGCCCTTATCAGCCGACGCCTCTTCGACATTGCACACATAAAGCACGGGCTTTGATGAGAGCAGACCAAGCGTGCCAAAAATCTTTTCTTCATCAGACGTGCGCTCAACCAATCGTGCGGGCTTGCCTTCACGCAATAGCACTAACGCCTTCATCATCAGGTCTGCCATTTCCTTGGCATCCTTGTCGCCCTGCTTGCCTTTTTTCTCAATTGCTGGATGGCGGCGTTCAAGCGAATCCATATCCGCCAGCATCAATTCGGTTTCAATGATTTCAATATCAGCCAAGGGATCAATCTTGCCCGACACATGTGTGATGTCACCATCTTCAAAGCAGCGCACCACATGGGCGATGGCATCCGTTTCGCGAATATTGGCCAAGAACTGATTGCCCAATCCTTCGCCTTGCGAAGCGCCTT
>JAYVXY010000124.1:0-18246 GCA_043784785.1 Aestuariivirga sp.
TCCTCACGCACAACGCAACATGCGCATGCGTTCAATATCCATCACTTCAGCCCAACCAAATGCGCTTGTCGTTGCACCATTTTTTTCTAAATCTTGCAACTTGTCCATTGCTTCCGAAAGCGTTGGTATGTGACCTTCAGGGATCCACCAAAAAACCATATGCGGTTTTTCCATCAGATCGAAAAACTCTTGCTTGCGCTTGTAGAATTGCACATGCACGGTTTTGAAAACATAATTCTCCAATGCTGCTGGCGTTTCCCACACCGACATGTTGACGGCATAGTCATCGCCCACTCGCAAATCCGTAGCGTTGCCGTTATCGCCCTTCAAACGCCACACAAATCCTTCTGAACGTTCAGCCAGCGCATTAACGCGCTCCAAATTATCCATAAAGCCAGCCATTCTCGCATCCGTGGTCGGGTATTTGAATTTGCCAATGTTGAGTTCAGCGAGGTGCATTTATTTCCCTTGACACTTGTCAACTAATCGATTGAGAGGCCCAACTGCTACATCCAAAAAATTTCCTATTTCTGAAGTTGTCAGAGATTTACCTGCCAAAGTGTCTCTCAACTTGTATATGTCAGCTTTAGCGATTTCAATCTCACTAATTTCGATCTGGCACTCAAACTTAGATGCGATGTTGTTCGCTATAATCCACCCACCTAAAACTGTAATTATAGCTGCGCCCCAAGCGGCTACACTCTTGTTCTCCAGAAAATCACTCAAGCAACTTTGTTTTTTCTCCATCGCTTCACTCCGCCGCTTGGCGCACTGCGCCATCTTTGTCGGAACGATAGGTGTAAGCATCAATGCGCGCTTCGATCACCGGGCGGAAATGCGTAATCAGACCTTGCACAGGCCAAGCCGCAGCATCACCCAGCGCACAAATGGTGTGGCCTTCGATTTGTTTTGTCACGTCCAACAACATGTCAATCTCGCATTTTTCAGCGCGGCCTTCGACCATACGGTTTAACACGCGCATCATCCAGCCTGTGCCTTCGCGGCAAGGGGTGCACTGGCCACAAGATTCATGTTTATAAAACGCGGCAAGCCTTGCGATGGCGCGAATGAGATCAGTCGATTTATCCATCACAATCACAGCCGCCGTGCCAAGGCCGGAGCGGAGTTTCGAAAGCGAGTCAAAATCCATCGGCGTGTCGATAATCTGTGCGGCAGGAACCATGCGCACTGATGAGCCGCCGGGGATGACCGCTAACAAATTATCCCAGCCACCGCGCACACCACCGGCATGTTTTTCGATCAACTCACGGAAGGTGATACCCAGTTCTTCCTCAACGTTGCACGGCGTATTCACATGGCCGGAAATGCAGAACAGTTTGGTGCCTACATTATTGGGGCGGCCCATGCTATTAAACCAAGTGGCGCCGCGGCGCAGAATTGTGCCCGTGACCGCAATGGATTCCACATTGTTCACCGTGGTCGGTGCGCCATAAAGGCCCACATTGGCCGGAAATGGCGGCTTCATGCGCGGCTGGCCCTTTTTGCCTTCCAGGCTTTCAAGCATGGCGGTTTCTTCGCCGCAGATATAAGCGCCTGCGCCATGGGCCACATAAATATCCATGTCCCAGCCATTCACATTGCCCTTGCCGATCAGCTTGGCTTCATAGGCTTGGTCGATGGCGGCTTGGAGATGTTCGCGCTCACGGATATATTCGCCACGCACATAAATATAGGCGGCAGAGCATGCCATGGCCGCACCCGCGATCAAGCAACCTTCAACCAGCAAATGCGGATCATGGCGCATGATCTCACGGTCTTTGCAGGTACCGGGTTCGGACTCATCGGCATTGACCACAAGGTAATGCGGGCGCTCACCCACCACCTTTGGCATGAAGCTCCACTTCAAACCAGTCGGAAATCCAGCGCCACCACGACCACGCAGGCCCGATGCCTTAATCTCGTTCACCAGCCAATCACGGCCCTTATCGATGAAGGATTTTGTGTCGAGCCAAGCGCCACGTTGTTTAGCGCCAGCCAAACCCCAATCATGCAGGCCATAGAGATTTGTGAAAATGCGGTCTTTATCAGCGAGCATTACAGAATTCCCTCATGCTGAGGTGCGAACGAAGTGAGCCTCGAAGCACGGGTCGGGCAGCCCTTCGAGGCATTGCTTGCAGCAATGCTGCACCTCAAGGTGAGAGTAAAAGTGAAATCAGCAATCATGTTCACTTCCTTCCCGGTTTTTTGGCCACAGCTTTTTTGGTTGCGACTTTTTTTGCAGCGGTTTTTTTGACGGCGGGCTTTTTCGCTGACATTTTTTTAGCCGGAGCCTTGTCAATTTTGGCCACGCGCGTGATGACTGGCGCATTCACGGGGGCCGCAATGGGAGCTGGCGCAGCAGCTACAACTGCCGCAGCAACCGGTGCTGGCGGCGCAGGTGGTGGGGCTTCAACGCGCTTGAAGGTACGTTGTTTGTTGTAAAGCGATTTGTCAGTCAGCGAAGTTGCGCCGCCAAAGGCCATCGACTGTTGACGATCAATTTGTGGGCCGGGTTTCACAGCGCGACCTGCTTGCAAATCATCAATCAGTTTTTCGAGCGTTGCTGGCGTCAAATCTTCGTAAGTGTCTTTCCACACCTGCACCATGGGGGCATTCACGCACGCACCGAGGCACTCCACTTCTTCCCAAGAGAGCGAACCATCACCATTTAAGTGATGCGGCTCAGGGTGAATTTTCTTGCGGCACAGGGCGAGTAATTCTTCGGAGCCGCGCAACATGCAAGGCGTGGTTCCGCAGACCTGGATGTGAGCTTTTTTACCAACAGGCGAGAGCTGAAACATGGTATAAAACGTGGCGATTTCATAGACGCGGATGAATGCCATGCCCAACATTTCAGCCACATATTCCATGGCGGGCCGCGACACCCAACCTTCATTCTGCTCCTGCGCACGCCACAACAAGGCAATCACAGCAGACGCTTGTTTACTAGCCGGATATTGCGCAATTGTCTTCTTGGCCCAAGACGCATTTTCAGCGTTGAACTTGAAGGCAGCGGTTGGTTGAACCGGATCTAAACGACGAACGGACATCAGCGATCAACCTCACCAAACACAATATCAAGCGAACCCAGCACGGCGGAAACGTCGGCCAATTGGTGGCCGCGGCACATGAAATCCATGGCTTGCAAATGGGCAAAGCCGGGGGCGCGCAGCTTGCAGCGATATGGCTTGTTGGAACCGTCGCTCACCAGATAAACCCCGAACTCGCCCTTGGGCGCTTCGACCGCAGCATAGACTTCACCGGCGGGAACTTTATAACCTTCAGTATAAAGTTTGAAATGATGGATCAAGGCTTCCATTGAGCGTTTCATTTCACCACGCTTAGGTGGCACCACTTTGCCATCGGTTGACGAAATCGGCCCCTGCCCCGCGCTTGACGAAAGCATGTTCACGCATTGCTTCATGATCCGCACCGATTGGTGCATTTCCAAAACGCGGATCAAATAGCGATCATAATTATCGCCATTCTTGCCGATGGGAATATCAAATTCCATTTCGGAATAGCATTCATAGGGCTGGCTCTTGCGCAAATCCCATGCGGCACCGGAGCCGCGCACCATCACGCCCGAGAAGCCCCATTTGAAACAGTCTTCCAGCGACACAACACCGATATCAACATTGCGCTGTTTGAAGATGCGGTTTTCGGTGAGCAGTGTTTCAATGTCGTTCAAGCGTGCGGGGTGCGTGTCACAGAAATGGCCAATATCATCAATCAGTTTTTGCGGCAAATCCTGGTGCACACCGCCCGGGCGAACATACGCTGCGTGCATGCGGCTGCCTGAAGCGCGCTCATAAAACACCATCAGCTTTTCGCGTTCTTCAAAGCCCCAAACCGGTGGTGTTAAGGCCCCCACATCCATGGCCTGCGTGGTGATGTTGAGCATGTGCGAGAGTATGCGGCCAATTTCAGAATAAAGAATGCGAATCAACTGGCCGCGCTTAGGCACTGTAATCCCGAGCAATTTTTCAACCGCGAGCGCATAAGCATGTTCTTGGTTCATCGGCGCCACATAATCGAGACGGTCAAAATATGGCACAGCTTGCAGATAGGTTTTCTGCTCGATCAGCTTTTCGGTGCCACGATGCAGCAAGCCAATATGCGGATCGACACGGGTAACAATTTCGCCATCAAGATCAAGAATCAAACGCAAAACGCCGTGTGCTGCCGGATGCTGCGGGCCGAAATTGATTGAGAAGTCGCGGGTGGAATGTTCGCTCATGACTTGGCCTTCTCATCGCCAGGCAGCACATATTCCGTACCTTCCCATGGCGATAAATAATCAAACTGCCGGAATTCCTGCACCAATTTTACAGGCTCATAAACCACGCGCTTGGCCTCATCATCATAGCGCACTTCAACATAGCCAGTGACGGGGAAATCTTTGCGCAGCGGATGGCCGGAGAAGCCGTAGTCTGTGAGGATGCGGCGCAGATCGGGATGGCCGGAAAACAAAATGCCATAGAGATCAAAAGTCTCGCGCTCATACCAATTGGCTGCTGGAAACACTGAAATCGCCGATGGCACTTGAGTTTCTTCGTCGGCTCGCACCTTCACCCGCACACGGCTGTTTTTGTAGGGGCTGAGCAGATGATAGACCACATCAAAGCGCTTTTCACGCTCTGGATAATCCGCGCCACAAATATCGATGAAGCAAACAAAGCGGCATTCCGTATCGTCACGCAGGAAGATCAGCAAATCATTGATATGTGCCGCATCAGCATGAAGGGTCAATTCACCGAATGAAACTTCACTTGAAGTCACCGAAGTGCCAAGCTTGCCCGCAATATATGTTCCGAGTTCGGCCAGTGTCATCATCAGCGCTCGATTGTTCCAGTGCGGCGGATTTTCTTTTGCAGCATGAGAATGCCGTAAAGCAAAGCCTCAGCCGTGGGTGGGCAGCCGGGGATATAAATATCCACAGGAACAATGCGATCACAGCCACGCACCACAGAATAGGAATAATGGTAGTAGCCGCCTCCATTGGCGCAGGACCCCATGGAGATCACATAACGCGGCTCTGGCATTTGATCATAAACTTTGCGTAATGCTGGCGCCATTTTGTTGGTGAGTGTGCCAGCCACAATCATCACGTCTGATTGGCGGGGCGAACCACGCGGCGCAAAACCGAATCGTTCCACATCATAGCGCGGCATCGATGTATGCATCATTTCAACGGCACAGCAGGCCAGACCGAAGGTCATCCACATCAATGATCCGGTGCGCGCCCAATTGATCAGATCATCGGTTGAGGTGACCAGAAATCCCTTGTCGGCCAACTCAGCATTGATGTCGGTGAAATAGGCGCGGGTGTCAGCCTTTGCAGCTTCGATCAATCCCATTCCAAAGCTCCTTTGCGCCACTCATAAATAAAGCCAACGGTGAGAACCCCTAAGAATACCATCATCGACCAGAAGCCAAAAAGCCCAATCTTTCCAAGGCTTATGGCCCATGGAAACAGGAAAGCGACTTCCAGATCGAAGATGATAAAGAGAATTGAAACCAGATAAAACCGAACATCAAACTTCATGCGCGCATCATCAAAAGCAGCAAAGCCACATTCATAAGCCGACATTTTTTCAGGGTCGGGACTGCGATAAGCAATAAGGATCGGCGTAATCATCAAAATGATGGCAATTGCCGCCGCAATTCCCACAAAAATCACAATTGGCAAATAGCTTTGCAGCAGTTCTTGCATCTGGCCCCTCTTCAAGGCCAGCATACGCCACGCCCTGCTCATTTGTTAGGGCGTTGGTAGCGCAGCGCAGCAATCTTCGCAAGTTTCAAATGTCGTTCAGAAGCGGTTGCACAACGCGCCCCAAATTGGACGTGCATATTGCTTCCCTATGCGTCAGAATCCATGTTAGTTTTGCATTTGCTGAGGGGTTTAGGGCAAAACAGGAAAATACCCGATGAAGAAATTAATCATTGCAACGGCTATTGCCGTTTTCGCAACCAGCGTTTTTGCGCACGCTGAAGTTATTGATGTTTCAACAATTAAATGCTCGGATCTTGGCACGATGTCGAAAGATGAGGCGAGCTATGTATTGATCTGGCTGCATGGATATTACGGCGGCAAAGCTGGCGATACCACGATTGATCTCGCCGCATTGGAAAGTGCTGGCACCGCCATAGGCGAAAAATGCGCGGCCAATCCTGAGCTTGGTTTGATGACCGCAATCGACCAACTGGGAAAATAATTTCCGCTCAAAACACTTTCCCTCAAAACACAAAGGCCACTCGATTGAGTGGCCTTTTTTGTTCGGCATAAAATGGCGCGAAAGACGGGGCTCGAACCCGCGACCTTCGCCGTGACAGGGCGACGCTCTAACCAACTGAGCTACTTCCGCACATTTAATGAAACGGGTGGATAGATGAGGCCTCCTTCCCTGTCAAGCTTATCTGCAGCAGCGGCCCTCTTTTCGGGCCAACCCCGAGAAAAACGCTTGCCTATTGGTTTGGCAGGTTACGCGTCCGGCTTATTGGTTGGCGTGCAAATCATATCAAAAGGTTGAACCGTCTTTGTGCAAGAAGCGACTTCCATTTTCATCTGAAATGAACTGCATATCAATATCGCTATAATAGCCCTGTTCCGACTTCGTGCGGGTTCCCACTTCCAGATAGACCACAGGCTTGTCCGTCAGGTTTTTCAGGCAGTGCCCGTTGCCATTATTGGCTTTGAAACCAGCACACATGCCGGGCGTCATGAGGTGATCGCCGGCATCATCACTGAGGGTTATTTCTCCCTCAATCACATAAACAAACTCATCCTCATTCACATGCCAATGACGCTGTGAAGACCACGCACCCGGGGCCAGTGTGACCAGATTCACACCAAACTGATCCAAACCAAACACATTTCCGAGAATGGCCTTGCTCCGTTCAATGCATGGCTTGTCATGTGGTGCCGGATAGCGCGAACCCAGGCGCTTTGGCGCATCAGAAGCTTTGATTGTTGAGGGGGGGTTGTTCATGCGGGCACTTTCTCAATTTGGTTCACGGCATCCACCACTGCATCGAAAGTCAGAAGTGTCGAAGCATGTCTCGCCTTATAGTCGCGCACCGGCAAGAGCGCTTCAAGATCAGACCATTTGCCGCTCGGCGGATCGCCATTTTCTTTCAACATTCTATATATCTGCTCGCGCAATGTGCGCAACTCATTGCCGGTTGCGCCAATCACATGGCGCGCCATGATCGACGATGATGCCTGGCCCAAGGCGCAGGCTTTTACATCCTGGCCGAATTCGCTCACAACGCCGTCTTTCATGTTCAAATCAACTGTGACTTTTGATCCACACAACCGAGAATAAGCGACAGCCGTTGCATCTGGATGCGCCAATCGCTCCAAATGCGGGATATTGGCTGCAAATTCCAGAATCTTTCGATTGTAAATTTCGTTGATCATGTCCATATCCTAGCGCATTAGTGCCAATGCGCCAAATTTTGTGGTTGTTTCCCGTAATATATGGAGCCATGCGACAATAATGAAGGGATGGAATGTTATATAATCCATTCGCGTATATAAGACGTAGTTGATGACGGTAATGTGCAAACCCGAAAGAGTGAGTTCGCCCCATGGATGTCAAAGTGTATCCCAAGCCAGTTTTAAAGCCTGCCCCCACCCCAACGAAAGAAGAGGCGGAAGAGGCCGTTCGTGTGTTGATTGCATGGGCTGGTGATAATCCAAATCGTGAAGGCTTGCTCGACACGCCAAAGCGCGTGACCAAAGCGTTTAAAGAGTATTATTCGGGCTATGGCCAAGAGCCCGCCGACACGCTCGACCGTGTGTTCGAGGAAGTCGCTGGCTATGATGATATCGTCATGCTGCGTGACATTGCATTCACCTCCCATTGTGAACATCACATGGCGCCGTTTTTTGGACGGGTGCATCTGGCTTATTTGCCCAATGGTGGGGTTGTCGGCATTTCCAAATTGGCGCGCGTAGTTGAAATTTATGCGCGGCGCTTGCAAACTCAGGAAACCATGACCGCGCAGATCGCCAGGGCCATTCATGAAGGTTTGGCGCCGCGCGGTGTGGCCGTGATGATTGAAGCAGTTCACACCTGCATGTCGATGCGTGGCGTGAAAAAGCACAATGTGGCCACCATCACCACGCAGTTTACCTGTGAATTCAAAACCAATCCTGTATTACAGGCGCGATTTATGGAATTGGTGCGCGCACCACAGCGAGAGTTTACAATTTAATCGATGCGTATTTCTGATGAAGAAAGCTTGGAGTTAAACCTGCGCTTTGACGCGCAAGGTTTAATTCCGGCCATCATTTGCGATATGGCAGACAATGCTGTGTTGATGTTCGCCTTTATGAACGCTGAAGCATTTGCGGAAACCCAGCGTACCGGAATAGTCCATTTCTGGAGTCGATCTCGCGGTGAACTCTGGAAAAAAGGTGCCACTTCGGGCGAAACTTTCGAGGTTGTCAGCATGCGCGTTGATTGTGATCAGGATGTGCTGCTTGTTGGCGTAAAACCCCAAGGCAAAGGCAATGCCTGCCACACTGGTCGGCGCAGCTGTTTTTACCGTGAAATCAATGGCAAAGCGCTAATTCTCAAACCTTAGCTTGAACCGGCAATATAAGCTTTCATATCGGCGGCTTCGCGTTCAATGGCTTCAATCCTGAACTTCACCACGTCGCCAATTGAAATCATGCCGGTCAATTTACCATGATCGACAACCGGCAAATGCCGGATGCGGTTTTCGGTCATGAGCGCCATCAGCTCAATCTCACTGTCTTGCTCCGAGCAGGTTTTAACGCACTTGGTCATGATTTTGGAAACCGGCACATCGAGTGCTTTGGCCCCTTCTGCCGCCAGGCAGCGCACCACGTCTCGCTCTGAGACAATGCCTTCGATTTTGCCTTGATCAGACAAAATAACAATGGCTCCAATGCGTTTGCTTGCCAGTGTTTGGGCAATCGACCCCAATGAGTCTTGGGCTTTTGCCGTGATCACGTCACGCCCCTTGGACTTTAGGATATGCGAAACACTCATGCGATCCTCCCGAAGTTTTTATTACGCTATCACAAGTTTACGGGTGACGATATGGATTTCCGGTCGAGCAGATAAAACCCAATGAGGCCCATAAAGAAGCCGCCGAGATGGGCTTCCCATGCAATCACCCGCTCCTCCAGAAAAGCAGTTCCCGTTGCATATTGGCTGGTGGCGGTAATCATCGTGAGGCCAAGCCACATGATGGTGAAAATCAGTGCGCGCCGGTTGGTGAGTAACTCGATTGGCCGAAGTGGCCGGAAGTGCTGCATGATGCCCGTGGGTTCACCTTCTTCATGAAAATCACCGCCATACATGATTGGTATGGCCGCCGCCAAAATGCCAGAAACACCAGCCGAGGCACCAATCATAATGACCATTTGCCCCCAATGAACAATAAGGCCCGCAATTGCGCCAGCCATCACGGTTAGCGCGAATAGGATCAAATAGCGGATCGTTCCCAGCCGTGTTGCAACAGGCTTTGAAAATATCGCAAGCCATAGGGAATTGGTTCCAAGATGAATCCAATCAGCATGAAGGAAGGCATAGGTCAACATGCTCCAATAGGCTGATCCGGGAATTTGCGGAAATGGTGCCGGGCCAAACCGCGCTGGGATGAATGCAAAAGCATATTGCACCCAGACTTGCCATGACTGATTGGCGAACTGTAACGCTGCGTGAACAGCTACAAAGCTCCCAATCAAAATTACCACCACAGGTGGCAAATTAATCAATGGTTGGGCTGGCGCATCCGAAATCTGTTCATCTGCATTCAATTCGGGCTGGTCTGTCACTTATCTCTCCGGCTGGCACGCGATGTGCAGTTCTACCATCATAGTTCATGAATGGGACAGGAAATAGCTGGCCCAAGGAGTTTGGTGGATGCCAATGACGATTAATCAGGATGTATCTCAAACTGGAATGCAAATGCTGCATCCGGGCAGCCGCAAATTATTCCGATATTGGGAAAGCATAAGAGCCGAACGCCCCTGCCCCGAACGCAGCGATATTAATTTGCGCCAGATCGTTGAAATCATGCCGAATATGGTCATTCTCGAAATGAACCAGTTGCAAACGCAATGGGTCTATCGCTTGGCAGGCACCGAAGTTTGCGTGTTAACCAATGGTGGCAAAACTGGCCAAGATGCTTTGGCGGGTTGGGATAATTTTGAACGCGAAGTCGTTTCAAAGGCATTTGCCATATCGCAAGATCGCAAACAACCTTGCTTGGTGCGCATGCGCTTTGTTTTTGACAAAGCGCCAATTTTGGCAGCTGAATTGATCATCCTTCCGGTGTTTGACGCCAAGACGCAACAGACACAGTTGATCGGCGGCCTGTTTCCACTGCTCAACGGCAAGCAACTTCTCACGTCGGCCCTGGTGCGGCGCGAGCTTGTGTCGGCACGCATGATCTGGACCGAGCATGAAGCGGGCGATGCGCTGATGGCCCAAATAGGCCTCACAGCCAAGCCATATCTGAGATTGATCCAAGGCGGCCTTCCACCCAATTAAATCTCAGTTGAAACGACTTGTGTTGACCGGGTGTTAACTCTGCCTTTACCCAAGCCTATTTAGATGGGAAGTGGGCCGATTTGGAATTGGCCCGGGCGCCTTAGGAGAGATCGGCAGGTGCCAACAGTCAGAGGTTTAAAGTGAACGGGCTAAATATCGCAAGCGCAGTTTCTAATGATGACCCAAAATCTCTCGGAATTATCTTCGGGCGCTTCATGCTGCCTGATATGTCGGAACATGCCTGCCAGGTTGTTGATCTGACATCAACGGGGGCGACTTTTCTCACCGAAAATGCACCGGCCAAGGGCCTGGCGTTGGTGGCTTATCTTGAAGAAGTAGGCCGTGTTGAGGCCATCTCCCGGGAACCGGTTGCTGGTGGCTTCGCGGTTGCTTTCAGTCTTACAGGTTCGCGCCTGGAGCGCTTGCAACAGCGCATCCAATGGCTTCAACAAAAACAGGCAGGTGCTGCACCTGAGGGGCGCCGTCACGTGCGCTATGAACCGACAGAAGCACAATCGCATATTTCGCTCCCCGATGGCCGGATCTATCCTTGCGAAGTGATCGATATTTCCGTTTCAGGTGCGGGCATTAAGACCGAAGTGATGCCAAGTGTTGGCACTTATTTGATGCTGGGCAAAATGCGTGGCCGGGTCGTGCGCTATCTTGAGCACGGCGTGGCAATTGAATTTGTAAAGCAGCTTGATCGCACGCAGATTTCACCCATCGCAGGGCCACTCGCCTCATAGGTCTTGCACATCCAGCACGCCACTGATTGCCTTGATGGCACCTTTGATTTGCGGCGTTATTGCAAATTTTGAACCAAGCCCTATTTCAACTTCACGACCATGTTCGAGCAAAAGTGTGAGGCGCACAGGCGCGCGGCCGCCTGGGGACAAGCGCCTGGCAATTGATTCAAGGGGGGCGCTACCACGCACAAAAATTTCAATACCTTGCACAATGGCAGCTGCGGCTTTGTCGAGAATTTCCAGGCCCTGCAAGCGCAGTTTGATGTCTTCGCCATCGAGATCGGCTTCGACTCGCGCAATGACCGCTTTGCCCGGCTCAAGCAATTCGCGCACGGCGTTCAGCGTGTCTGAGAATACGATGGTTTCAAACTGGCCGGTTGGATCGGAAAAACCGACAAAAGCAAATTTGTTTCCGGTTTTGGATCGGCGTTCTTGTTTATAGGTAATGGTGCCAGCCAGTTTTGCGGCGGTGGCCCCTTTGGTCAAAATCTTTTCCTGGAACGAGGCCCAGGTTTCAACGCCCAAGCGTTGCAGAGGTTTGGTGTATTCATCAAGCGGATGGCCTGACAGATAAAAACCAACCGCCTCGAATTCCTGCGCCAGTTTTTCCATGGCCAGCCATGCATCGCGGTTTGGCAAAACCAGATCATCGCTGGCTGACTGCAATGCGCCAAACATGTCATTTTGGCCCGCAGCCTCCTCAGAGGCTGTGCGATTGGCAATACCAACGATGCTATCAATGCCGTCTAGCACTTGGGCACGGTTTGGATTCATGGAATCGAACGCGCCAGCCTTGACCAGACTTTCCAGGGCCCGCCTGTTCAATGCGCGCGGATCGACGCGCCTGGCAAAATCACCCAATGATTTAAATGCACCGCCCAGCTGTCGCGCCGCCACAATCTGCGCCACAGCGCCCGAACCCACATTTTTGAGTGCGGCGAGCGAGTAAAGAATGGTGCCATCCTTCACCGCAAAATCAATGCCGCTGGCATTCACTGCGGGCGGCACAACTTTAATTCCAAGGCGCTGCGCCTCGCGGCGAAACAGCATCAACTTATCGGTATTGCCAATATCGAGTGACATGGAGGCGGCGAGAAACTCAACCGGGTAATTGGCTTTCAAATAAGCGGTTTGATAGCTGATATAGGCATAGGGCGCCGAATGCGATTTGTTGAAGCCATATTCCGAGAATTTTGAACAGGCATCAAAAATGGCGGTGGCAATCTCTTCTTCAATGCCTTTGGCGCGCGCACCTGTCATGAAACGATCGCGCTGGGCATCCATTTCTGATTTGATTTTTTTGCCCATGGCGCGGCGCAACAAGTCAGCCTCGGCCAATGTATAACCCGCCAAGTCCTTTGCGGTTTGCTGCACCTGTTCTTGATAGGTGATAACACCAAAGGTTTCTTTCAGGATTGGCTCCAACAAAGGATGCAGATATTCAACCGGTTCCTTGCCCAGCTTGCGATTGCAATAGGTTGGAATGTTGGCCATGGGGCCCGGGCGATAGAGCGCTACCAAAGCGATCAAATCTTCAAATCGGTCTGCCTTCATATGGCGCACAGCGTCGCGCATGCCGGAGCTTTCCAATTGGAACACGCCAACCGTGTCGCCCTGTGACAGCATCTGGTAAGTCGGCACATCATCCAGCGGAATTTTGCTGGCATCAAAATCCGGCACCCGCACCCGCACCAGTTTCTGGGCCTTGTCGATCACCGTCAAGGTTTTCAGTCCCAAAAAGTCAAACTTTACCAAGCCCGCCTTTTCAACATATTTCATGTTGAATTGCGTGGCCGGCAGGCTGGAGCGTGGGTCGCGGTAGAGCGGAACCAATTGTTCCAGTGGGCGATCGCCGATCACAATGCCCGCCGCATGGGTTGAGGCGTTGCGGTTCAAGCCCTCAAGCCGAAGCGCAATATCAAACAGCGCCTTAACATTGGCGTCGCGGTCGCGCTCCTCTTGCAGGCGCGGTTCAGAATCAATGGCCTCTTGCAAGGTCAAGGGCTTGGCCGGATTCATCGGGATCAGTTTTGAAAGCCGATCAACCTGCATATAGGGCATTTGCAACACGCGGCCTACATCGCGCGTCACCATGCGCGCCTGCATTTTACCGAAGGTGATAATTTGCGCCACCTTGTCTGAGCCAAACCTGCCCTGCACATAGGTGATCACTTCATCGCGCCGCTCTTGGCAGAAGTCGATATCAAAGTCGGGCATTGAAATACGGTCAGGATTCAAGAACCGCTCAAACAGCAGATTGAACCGCAAGGGATCGAGATCGGTGATTGTGAGTGCATAGGCCACCAGCGAGCCAGCGCCAGAACCGCGCCCCGGCCCCACTGGAATGCCCTGCGCCTTAGCCCATTTGATGAAATCCGCAACGATCAGAAAATAGCCCGGATAATTCATCTTGATGATGACACCGAGTTCGAATTCCAGGCGCTCAACATAATCTTCGCGGGTGAAG
The DNA here is from genome assembly GCA_043784785.1 of Aestuariivirga sp. Classification (GTDB taxonomy): domain Bacteria; phylum Pseudomonadota; class Alphaproteobacteria; order Rhizobiales; family Aestuariivirgaceae; genus Aestuariivirga. The sequence continues at coordinate 13,749 of JAYVXY010000124.1, forward strand.
CTGTTGGCCAAACCGTTACTGGTCAAACGCAAATCAAGCCCTGCCAAAGCCTGTTGGCGCAACACCGCCCCTTCATCGCCCTCAGCAAAGCGTGGCAGAATTGGCTTGCGGCTTTTCACCCAAAAGGCGCAGCGTTTGGCAATCTCTACTGTGTTTTCCAAAGCCTCCGGAATATCGGCAAACAATGCCGCCATTTCAGCTTGCGACTTGAAATAATGTTCAGGCGTTAAGCGTCTGCGATCTTCTGCAGCGATCACTTCTCCTGCTGCGATGCAAATTAACGCGTCGTGGGCCACATAATCATCAGGTGTTGCGAAGTAACATTGATTGGTGGCCACCAGCGGAATGGCCTGCTCATAGGCAATATCGATCAAGCCGGGCTCGGCTGTCTGTTCGGCCGCAGTACCGTGGCGCTGCAATTCGATATAGAGCCTGTCCCCAAACAGCTCAAAGAGCTGCTTGGCCAACTGGATAGCAAGTCCGCTTTGCCCTTGCACAAGGGCCTCGTTTAGCGGGCCTTCGGGGCCGCCTGAAAGACAAATCAAACCTTCTGAACAATCGCGCAATTTGGCCCAAGGCACATGCGGTTCTGAGTTATCTGGCGCTTCCAGAAAGGAACTGGATGAGAGCTTCATCAAGTTTTGGTAGCCTAACTCGTTCTTGGCCAATAAAACGATGGTGGGGTGATGTTTCATGCCCGTTTGCAGCAGCTTTGCCGAATCAGCTGGTGGCGAAAGGTCAACCCGCAACCGCAAACCGATAATCGGCTGGATTGCCTTATCAACCAAAACCTCGGAGAATTCCAATGCACCGAACAGGTTGCCTGTATCCGTGATGGCCAAGGCTGGCATTTTTTGGTTTTTGGTAAGAACCGCCAATTTCTTGATTGGCAATGCACCTTCAGACAGCGAATAGGCGCTGTGGACGTGAAGGTGAATGAATTTTGGATCAGGCATGGCATTTGTCTAGCGCAGTGCGGGACAAAAAGGAATTGAAGTGCCTGTGGATGAAAGCTATAACTTGCGCGATTGTAATAAACTCATCCCAATCCCGCCACAATCACAAGTCACATCTTCGTGATTAATGACGGTAACCTAACTTGGAGAATCTAATGCTTAAGACCTCATTCCTCACATCAGCTTGTGCAGCCATCGTCCTTTCTACAGGCATGATGTTGGCCACGCAGCAAGCTTCGGCTGCTACAATGGTGCAAGATTGCGCCACCCAGTGGAAGACCATGAAGGCTGCCAAAACGGTTCCAGCTGGCATGAAGTGGAAAGACTTTGAAAAGAAGTGCGCTGCTGATGCCGCTGCTGCGGGCGCTGCTGCTCCAGCCACCAAGCCAGCTGCTGCTGCAACTGCTCCGGCTACCAAGCCAGCTGCTGCTACAACTGCTCCAGCTACCAAGCCAGCTGCTGCCACCACCGCCCCAGCTGCTGCTCCAGCAACCAAGCCAGCTGCTGCTGCCACTACGAAGCCAATGGATGGCAAAGCCATGGAAAAGTCCCGCATCAAGGCATGCGGTGCTGAGTGGAAGGCCGCCAAGGCTGCCAACAAGGTTCCGGCTGGTCAAACCTGGCCACAGTTCTGGAGTGAGTGCAACGCCCGCTTGAAGGCTGCTGGCAAGTAATATCTGCCCAAGCTTCTACATATTCAGCCCGCTAGCAAAACAATTGCTGGCGGGTTTTTTATTGCGTCATGTATTTCTAATTGTGGCGCACCATGCAAGGTGCACCGACTGCAACCAAATTTGCGCATGTTGCCTGCGCTGCAGCCGCCGATTTTTCACCCAACATCACAAAAGCCATTTTCCGCGTGCCGCGCGATAGGTTCCTCTTTCGGATAATCAGGGGATCACGGTTTGCCAACAATTTGGGAAAGCGCAGCTTCAACCTTTGAAACATGCTCACAGCAATGTGTTCGCTAAAATTGACAGCCACGACGGCCCCCCAAGGTTGACGCGGTGCTGACAATGTTGCTGGCCCTGAAAGGTCAGTTTTCCGCATCGCCAAATCCACGCAGGTTCCAAGAAAACTTACGCCACCGCCAATGGCTGGAATTGGAAAGGACGCGCCAGTATTCTTCCAATCTTCGGCATCGCGCCCTGTAATGAATTTCACATAGTCTTGGGTTTCGAGCGGCAACGCCTCTCGCCCCTGCTGCCAATCATCGACGCGCTTCTCGCCGGCATTATAGGCAGCGGCCGCAAGACCTAAATTGCCGAACTGGGTTCGCAATTTACTCAGATAGGCTGCAGAAGCCTTAACCGCGCTGATGGGTTCGAAAGGGTCATCCAAGCCGCGTCGCCTGGCTGTATCAGGCATGAACTGGGCAATACCTTGTGCGCCCTTATCGCTGACCACATTGGGGTCAAATAAGCTTTCGCGCCACAGCAGTCTGGCCAAAAAACTGGGGTCTATATTGTTGGCCTTGGCCTCCTGTTCTGCGGTTGCGCAAATACTTGTGGCCAATGTCTTGCGGTCGAGCACTGTGGCAGCAGCGGCACTTATCGTTATGAAAATCAGAAAGGCCGCAAACAGCCTAACCATCCACCAAGGCCCCATTGTTCAACTTGACCACGCGGCTCATGCGATTGGCAAATTCAATGTTATGGGTCGCAATCAAAGCACCCAGACCTTCTTCTTTGATCAGGCGGGTGAACTCGTGGTGCACCAATTCGCCTGTGGGTGGATCAAGATTTCCAGTTGGTTCATCGGCCAACAATAACAGCGGCTTGTTGGCCACAGCCCGCGCGATGGCCACGCGCTGTTGCTCACCACCCGATAGTTCTGACGGCCGATGATCAATACGGTGGCTCAATCCCAACCGACCCAGCAACTCCTTGGCGCGCTTTATCGCATCAGCCTTTGGCGTAGCGGCAATCAGTTGTGGAATCACCACATTTTCGAGTGCTGAGAATTCCGGCAACAAATGGTGGAACTGGTAAACAAAGCCAACACCAATGCGGCGGATTCTGGTGCGTGCCGCATCATCAAGATGATTGCAGTGCTGGCCTGCAATCACCACTTCACCTGCTGTTGGTTTTTCAAGCAGGCCTGCAATATGCAGCAAAGATGATTTGCCAGCACCGGATGGGCCAATCAGCCCGACAATCTCGCCCGGCACAATAGTCAGCGATAAATCTCTGAAAATCTCAAGCCGATTCTCGCCTTCACCATAAACACGTGAAATACTCAGCAGTTCCAGTGCGGGGCGCAGACTCATTCGTAACGCAAAGCCTCAACCGGATCGAGGCGCGCGGCCTTCCACGATGGATAAAGTGTTGCCAAAAATGAAATGATCAAGGCCGCAACCACGATATAGACCGTCTGCGTCACACTGACTTTGGCTGGAAGCTGGGCAAGATAATAAAACTCAGGATTAAACGGATCAACACCTGAAAGCCACTGAATGGCGTTGCGGATATTATTGGCATTGGCACATACCAGAAGCCCCAAAATCAACCCCACAAACGTGCCGATGGTTCCGATGGCTGCACCTGTTATGAAGAATATCCGCATGATCGAGCCACTGGTGGCCCCTATGGTGCGCAGGATTGCGATGTTGCTGCCCTTGTCTTTCACCATCATGAACAGGCCCGAGACGATATTCAAAGCCGCAACCAGCACCACCAGAAACACCACCATGATCACCACATTGCGCTCCACGGCAAGTGCATTAAAGAAAGCCACATTTCGGGTTTGCCAAGTTTGCAGCATCAGATCGGGGCCAGCGGCTTTCAATAGATCAGAGGTTTTTGCCCCGATTGTGTCTGGGTCATCGACCATTACTTCCAAGCTGGTGGCACCATTATCGGTGGAGAAGAAATCCTGCGCTTCAGCAATCGGCATATAGACCACGCTGTCATCATAGTCAGACATGCCCATTTTAAATACAGCGATCACTTTATAATCCCGGATGCGCGGCGTGTTGCCAATCACCGTGTCGGGGCCATTGGGTGCAATCAAAGTGATGGTGCTGCCCAGATTAACCTGGTGCCGCAGCGCCATGCCTTGGCCAATGGCGATGCCGTCAGACTTGTCAAAGCCTGCAAAACTCGGTTTTGGATCTTCGGCACCGGGCGTTTGAATGGCCGTGTGCAAATCCTTGTTGTTGAGATTGGTGAGCTTCAACAAGTCTTCTTCACTGATGCCGCGCACCAATGAACCCGTGGCCTGTTTCAGCGACGATACCATGGCCTGTCCTTCAACCAGTGCAATCACGCGGGTAACACCGGGCACTTTGCTGATACGGCTTTCTACAATCTTATAATCGGCAATCGGGTTTTGATCGCTGCGAAACACCGCCGCATGACCAGAGAAGCCCAAAATCTTTTCAAGCAGTTCGGCATGAAAACCATTAAACACCGACATCACCACAATCAAAGTGGCCACGCCCAGGGCAATGCCCAAGAATGACAGCAAAGAGATAACTGAAATGAACCCCTCGCGCCTTCTCGCGCGCAGATAACGCAAGGCGATCAGCCATTCAAAGCCGG
>JAYVXY010000125.1:0-18108 GCA_043784785.1 Aestuariivirga sp.
GAGAAAACCGACAAGGCATTGCGCTCAAACGGCATGTGATAGTGATGCAGCGTAACAGCAACCCGGCGCACAAAAGGCGAGTCATATTGGCCAACTAAAATCATAGTCCCATCATTGCGCTGTTAGGCGAGACGGTCAAGCACGCGTTGGTGCCCGATTAGCGGCAACAACGCCGCCAGTTCCGGCCCATGGTCTTGTCCCGTCAGAACATGGCGCAGCGGCATGAACAAGGCTTTGCCTTTGCGGTCGGTGGCGGATTTCAAGGCTTCCGTCCAGGTTTTCCAAGTGCCGTGATCCCATGGCTCTGGCGGAACCAGCTCGCGCGCCTTGGCGATGAAGGAGACATCTTCCGGTGCCACATCCATTTTCAAATCTTGCAAAATCACATTATCCCAGAATTTTGCATCGCTCAGTTTTTCAATATTGCCACGCACCGCCAGCCAGAATTCTTCCGAACCATAGTCAAGCTTGTCTTTCACCTTGGCCCACGGCGTCATGTGCAACAACTTCGCATTCAAGCCATTCAGCTCTGCTTCATCAAACCGGGCCGGCGCGCGTGAAAGCTTGGCCAAATCAAAGCCTTCGACCAGTTCCTGAATATCCGTACACGGATGAATATTGTCAGACGTGCCAAGCAAAGCTGCATGTGAAACCACCGCCATCGGCTCCAACCCGCTCTCGCGCAAGGATTGAATGGAAAGTGATCCAATGCGTTTCGACAAGCCCTTGCCATCGGCGCCCAGCAACATCGAATAATGTCCATAAGCTGGCACCACACCACCAATGGCACGCGTGATCTCTATCTGCACCGCCGTATTCACCACATGGTCTTCACCGCGGATCACATGCGTCACCGCCATATCCACATCATCAATCACCGAAGGCAGCGTATATAAATAAGTGCCATCTTCACGGATCAAAACCGGGTCAGACAATGTGGCCGTGTCGATATGCACGGCCCCACGGATCATATCCACCCACTCCACAGGAGCATTGGCCAACTTGAAACGCCAATGCGGTTTACGCCCCTCGGCCTCAAACGCCGCCTTTTCTTCAGGCGTCAATTTCAAGGAGGCCCGATCATAAATCGGCGGCAAGCCTCGCGCCTGTTGGCGCTTGCGCCGCCGGTCCAATTCATCCGCCGTCTCATAGCATGCATAAATCAATCCGCGCGCCCGCAGATCAGCCGCCACTTCATCATAGCGGTCAAAGCGCTTGCTCTGCCATTCAACCCGGTGCGGCGTAATCCCAAGCCATTCCACATCGGTTTTGATGCCATCGGCAAATTCCTGTGTGGAGCGGGCCGTGTCGGTATCGTCATAACGCAATATGAATTGGCCACCTGTTTTCAAGGCAAACAGCCAGTTCAAAATGGCAGCGCGGCCATTACCGATGTGAATGCGCCCGGTGGGCGATGGAGCAAAGCGAACAATATTCATAATTGCATGCCGTAGCCGCGTAAATCGCATGCGTCAAGAATGGTATCTTGATGCATCACCTGTTAGACAGGTATTCCCAGAAAAATGAGAGCCATATGAAACAGCGACAACTCGGAAAATCAGGGCCAATGGTGGGTGAAGTAGGCCTCGGCGCCATGAGTTTTGCCAGCGCTTTCGGCCCCACCACCAAGGAAGCGAGCCACCGCGCCCTTGATAAAGCGCAGGAAGTCGGCATGACCCATATCGATACCGCGCTGATCTACGGCCCCTTTGTTTCCGAAGAAATCATCGGCGAATATCTGCAAAAAAATCCATCCGCAAAGAATAAATTTGTGATTGCCACAAAAGGCGGCTTCCGCGTTAATCCACGAACAATCGATAACTCCGCGGCCTATTTGCGCGAAGCCCTCGAAAGCTCGCTCAAGCGCTTGAGTGTCGATCATGTCGAACTTTATTATATCCACCGCCGCGACCAATCCATTCCGATTGAAGATGTGATGGGCATAATGCTGGAGTTTCAGCGCGAAGGAAAAATCGGCGGCATCGGTTTTTCCGAAATATCGCCGGCTTCGTTGAAGCGCGCCTCCAGCATTGGCTATGTGGCCGCCGTGCAAAGCGAATACTCACTCTGGACAAGGCTTCCCGAACTTGGACTTCTGCAAACCTGTCAAAAATTGGGCACAAGTTTCGTGGCTTTCTCTCCCGTGGCGCGCGGCGTGCTCAGTGATGTTGTGCTTGATCCAGCACAATTGCCCAACAATGATTTCCGCAAAAACATGCCGCGTTTTCTCGAACCGAATTATGCATTCAACATGCAGCACATTGAAAAATTCAAGACCTATGCGAGATCATATGGCTGGACGCCAGCAGCCTTGGCCAACGCCTGGGTGCTGCATCAAGGGCCGCACATCATCCCCATTCCAGGCACAAGAACGGCGGATCATCTGGCCGAAAATGCCAAGGCCTCAGAAATCGTTTTGACCGCAGGTCACTTACAAGAAATTGAAACGATCCTGCCCATCGGCTTTGCCCACGGCAATCGATATTCAGCCGAGCAGCAGGGGGCGTCGGAGCTTTATTGTTGAAGCCAAAGCACCAACCCCAAAGTCCATAACCCCAGCGCTTGCGGGATGGCCTTATTCATTTGCCATGGCAGGGATATTGCCGCGCCCATATTGCCGTGGCGAACACCCCATCACCCGCTTGAAGGCCGTGCTGAAAGCGCTTTCGGATTTATAACCGAGAGACAAGGCGATGGTGGCAATGGGTTCGCCGGAGCCGACATCCCAGCCTCAAGCCAGCAAACGCGCGAAATACCGGGCTGGCAGCAAACCCACCCAAACCTTCTTGCTGATCTTGACCAGCCCTATTATTTTTGAGGGGCTAAACTTTGACCGATGTTTATAATGCGTTTCGGCAGCAGTGTATTAAATGATATTTCCTTAAATGCCTAAGCTGGCAACAGGCCCATTTTCAGAGCATAATATATATCAGGCCAGACGCCCGCCTTCGCGGGGATCACCGTAACCGAGTTCGTATCAAAAATCATGAAGTCCACGACCTTTTCGAAAGGATGGCTAGCCGGGAATCCAAAAAGCACGCCGCAAAAGAGATAGTCAATTTTCAGTTTGTCGAAAGCTTCCTAGCGCATCATCGAAACTTCATTCCTAGGGTTTGATTGAAAGAACTATTCCGTTGCATCTCTGAATCCATTCGTAATCGGATACCGTCGATCTCGCCCAAAGTTGCGTCTTGTGATCTTCACCCCCGGCGCTGCCTGCCGGCGTTTATATTCCGCGATATAAAGCATATGCTGAATGCGCTTCACCAAGGCCACATCATGCCCACGCGCAGCAATTTCGGCCACGGTCTGCTCGCGCTCCACCAGGCCTTCGAGAATATCATCCAGCACTTCATAAGGCGGCAGCGAGTCTTGATCCTTCTGGTTCTCGCGCAGCTCGGCAGTTGGTGCTTTGGTAATGATGCGTTCAGGGATCACAAAACCCTGGGTGTTGCGCCAATGCGCCAAACGATACACTTCCATTTTATAAACATCTTTGATCGGGTTGAACCCGCCATTCATGTCGCCATAAAGTGTGGCATAGCCAACACTCATCTCGCTCTTGTTGCCGGTGGTTAAAACCATGCTCCCAAATTTATTAGAGATCGCCATCAGGATGACACCGCGCGAACGGCTCTGCATATTTTCTTCCGTTATGCCAGCCGCAGTCCCTGCAAACATCGGCCCCAGCGCCGAGATGAAACCTTCGACAGCTTCCTTGATTGGCACCACATCATAGCGCACGCCCAAAAGCTTGGCGCATTCCTCAGCATCCACCAAACTATCGCGGCTGGTATAAGCATAAGGCAGCATCACGCAATGAACCCGCGCCGCCCCCAAAGCATCAACCGCCATGGCCGCCACCACCGCCGAGTCAATGCCGCCGCTCATGCCCAGCACCACGCCGGGAAATTTGTTCTTATCAACATAATCACGAAGGCCGAGCACGCAAGCCTTCCAGGTTTCTTCCTCATTCTCCGGCAGCTTGGCCACAGTGCTTGGGTTCATGCGCCAACCGGATGCGCCGCGCACCCATTCCGTCACAGCCACAGCCTCTTCAAACATCGGCATCTGCAAGGCCAATGAGCGATCCGCATTCAACACAAATGATGCACCATCAAACACCAGCTCATCTTGCCCACCAATTTGGTTGAGATAGGCCAGCGGCAAACCTGTTTCGGAAACGCGCGCCACCACTAAATTCAAGCGCACATCATCCTTGTTGCGTTCGAAAGGCGAACCATTTGGAACCAGCAAAATCTCAGCGCCGGTTTCGACCAAAGTTTCGCAAACTTCCTCGGTCCAAATATCTTCGCAAATCGGCACACCAATGCGCACCCCTTTGAATGAAATTGGCCCCGGCGCTGGCCCCGGCTGAAATACGCGCTTTTCATCAAACACGCCATAATTCGGCAGATCATATTTGAAGCGCAGCGTTTCAATCTTGCCACCATTTAAAAGCGCCACGGCATTATGAAGCTTGCTTTCCTCGCGCCATGGCAGGCCGATCAAGATTGCCGGGCCATTGGGATAAACCGCCGCCAGCTCCTCAGCCGCTTGCTTGCAGGCGGCAACGAATGACGGCCGCAACACCAAATCTTCTGGCGGATAACCGGCTAAAAACAACTCCGGAAACAGCACCAGATCAACATGGTGCAACGCCGCCACAGCAGCCTTGGCCTTGGCCAAATTAGCTGATACAGCACCCACTATGGGGTTCAGCTGCGCCAAAGCTATGATGAGTCTATCTGTCATGGGCGGCTTCATAGCGCGAGATCAAGGGCAGGGGAAGTTGACTTATTGGGGCCACCGACATGTCCTGTTCAGCTGCGGCCAAAATGTCGAACTGACAAGCTCTGCCAATCTTTTAAAGCAGCCGCAACAGCTTGGTGAATATCAATATAGCGATATGTTCCAAGTCGTCCGCCAAAATAGGTATTGGCTTCCAGTTCGGAGCGCTTCTTGTATTGCAAGTAGATGCGTTTGTCGTCTTGTGTGTCGATTGGGTAGTATGGTTCGTCTTTTGCCGTAGCACTGCGTGGATATTCGCGAACAATCACGCTTTTTTCAGTTTGATAATTTCGCTCTGGGTGAAAATGGCGATATTCAACAATACGCGTATATTCAGTATCAAGATCAGCATAGTTCATGATTGAACAACCTTGAAAGTCGGAAACGGGTGCAATGGTTTTTTCAAAATCGGTGGTGCGCCAACCCAAGCGCCCCAGATCAAAATTGAAATATCGATCAATCGGACCAGTATAAATCACCGGCTTGTTTTGCGGCATCAATGATCGAATTTCAAACCAGTCGGTATCTAGCATGACCTTAATGTTTGGCGAACTCAGCATTCGCTGCACCACTGCCGTATAGCCATTAGCAGGCATGCCTTCAAAACGGTCAGAAAAATATCGATTGTCAAAATTATATCGCACCGGCAGCCGATTGAATATCGCGGCAGGAAGGAGGCGAGGGTCTGTCTGCCATTGCTTCTGGGTATAGTTACGAATGAAAGCTTCATAGAGTGGGCGGCCAATCATCGAGATTGCTTTTTCTTCGAGATTGTGTGGGTCAGTTCCTGCCAAATTCTCTGTCTGCAAAGCAATAAGACTTCTGGCTTCTTCAGGAGAAAAATGACGTCCAAAAAATTGACATATGGTTCCAAGATTAATTGGAAGCGAAAACACATTTTGCTTATGCACTGTAAAAGCGCGATGCTGATAATTGGTGAAAGACGTAAAACCGTTCAAGTAGTTCCAAACGATCTCGTTTGAAGTGTGAAAAATATGTGGCCCATAGCGGTGTATTTCGATGCCGGTTGAATCATCTTTCTGTGAAAAAGCATTTCCGCCGATGTGATCCCGCATTTCGATCACCAATATCTTGAGACCTTTTTCTCGCGCTGCACATTCAGCAAAAGTGGCCCCATAAAAACCGCATCCAACAACGATGATGTCAGCATCTTTCGCGATATCCAAAAAAGCACCTCCTGTTCGATAATATCAAATATGTCAGCTTTTATAAACTAGAAGGTGAATCATGAATAAATTAGATTCAAAAAAGCGATTTTTAGTAATTGTTCGCGCCGGTGAAAAGTCGCTTCATCGTGAATGGTTGGCGGGTGAAAGCCGCAACTGGGATCTTTTGGTATCTTGGTATGGTAATGATGTCTATCGACAAACTTCAAATGAAACTGTTGTCAACGTCAAGGGCGGTTCAGGGGATGGAATCTTTAATACTTTTAAGGCAATGCCGGGCTTGATTGATCGTTATGATTATTTTTGGTTGCCCGACGACGATATTGCGGCCGATTGCCAAACCATAAATAGGCTGTTTGAAATAGCATCAGAAGAAGAACTGCCATTGTGCCAGCCAGCACTGAGCCTCAATAGTTATTTTAGCTGGTTTCATCTTTTGCAGAGCAAGAGTTTTCGGCTGCGTTACACATCCTTTGTGGAAGTAATGATGCCATGCCTTTCACGCGACAGATTGCTTGAAGTCTTGCCTTACTACGAAAACAACCCTTCACTATTTGGATTGGATATGGTTTGGGCCAGGTTGGAAAAAAACAACAAATTTAGAGCTGCAATTATTGATGAGATAGCGGTGTGCCATACTCGGCCTGTTGGCGTTTACCTAAGGCAGAATACAGAAATTGGTGGCCGCGATTTTCTGTTAGACCTCAAAAAATTACTAGCCAAATTTGGATCGTCGAATAGTTTTGCTGGTGCGAAGTGTTATGGCGGCATCTTGAGAGGGCAAAAGTCAATCAAGGGCAGCTTGGTCACCCGGTTGGTCATGTTCAAGGATTACCTATGTGCATTTGGAAAACGAATCCAGCCTCTCTCGCCGGGCCAATTTTTTGCCATGCTCGTTACGAGAAATGCACCCCTCGCTCAACTTCATCGGGTTGATGAATAGTTTGTTTGAAGCATCCCCCATGCAAATCTTCCAATTATGGAATGTCCACGCTTGCAAATCCGCTCCTAACCCGGCAAATTCGCCCAATCAAAGCACTGCATCTCAGGGGGTAAATCATGGATCTTAATAATCAACGCGCCAGCGACAATGTCGAAGATCAACGGGGGCAGAGTGGTGGCTTTGGCCCTGGCGGCGGCGGAGGTTCTGGCAGCTTTGGTGGTGGCGGATTGGGTGGAGGCGGTGGGCTGGCTATGTTGCTGCCATTGCTGTTCCGCACCCTGGGCATAAAAGGCATCGTTATTTTGGCGGTGGTTTATTTTGGCCTGAAATTTGGCATGGGGATCGACTTGATCAATCTGGTGAATGGTGGCGGCGGTGGCATTTCTTTGCCGGGCGGCACGAGTCAGATTCAACTGCCGGGAACCCCAGGCAGCCTTGGTCAATCAGTAGATAATAACTCAATGGCTGGCGGTGTCGGCACCGGCAAGGATGTCACCACCACAGATGCCGGCAAACTTTTCGTGGCCAAGGTTTTAGGCTCCACCGAAGATGTTTGGACAAAGATTTTTACTGGCATGGGCCAGCAATATGAAAAGCCACGTTTGGTATTATTCACCGGATACACGCAATCAGGCTGCGGCACCGCGCAATCGGCCATGGGCCCGTTTTATTGCCCGGCTGATCATAAAGTCTATATCGATCTCGCCTTCTATCAGGACATGAAAGACAAGTTGGGCGCACCGGGCGATTTTGCCCAAGCCTATGTAGTGGCCCATGAAGTTGGCCACCATGTGCAAAATCTGCTCGGCATTGCTGATCAAGTGCAACAAGCCCGCTCTCAGGCTACGGAAGTTGAAAGCAATGTACTATCAGTGAAGATGGAATTGCAGGCTGATTGCTTTGCCGGAATCTGGGCCACCGAAGCAGATGCGCAAAAGCACATTCTGCAACAGGGCGATCTGGAAGAGGCTTTGAACGCTGCCAGCCAGATTGGCGATGATCACTTGCAGAAAGCCAGTCGCGGTTATGCTGTGCCAGATACGTTCACGCACGGCACATCGGCCCAGCGCGTTAAATGGTTCAAGACGGGTGTTTCTGCCAAGAGCCTGAAGGATTGTGATACGTTCAGCGCTAACCCATTGTGATGGACTTTAAAACCTACAATAGCTTTTAAATCCATTTTAAGCACCGTGGCGTGGCCTTCTCGAGAGGGCCCGCTATGGAGGTAGCTGAGATCCGCAAATCGCCTGTAGCGGCCCAGTACAGGCCTTAGAATTGAATTCACCTTATGGTGTAAGTATTCCTATTATTGAAACTTAAACGTGTCGTTGGTTGCCTGCGCCAACCCTTTCTTTACCCTGCCTAACGATGGCACCTCGCCATTTGTCAATTTTTACGCATTCCTAAATCCGCTGAGTCAAACCGAAATTAAGTTAGGGATGGCTGGAATGGATAAGAAATTTGCCGATGGCGAAGTGTTTCAAAGGCTCCTCAAAGGCGTTGACGCACTGGCATTGTTGGCAGGCGGGCTGGTGGTTACTCAAGCGTCGGTTTTGCACTTTGATGCTGCAACGCCTGGCACATCAGGTTTTTTCGCACTGTTCCTTGGCTTTCTATGCCTCTTTACGCTGCGGAGTTTAGGCCTTTATCAGCTGGACAATCTGGCAAACGGATTGGCCTGTGCCATTAAATCTTGGATCGCGACGGCCGTCGCCGGAGCGCTACTTTTCAAAATTGCTTTCCTGATCAATTTAAGTTTGACACCGTCTTGGATGGCTTATTGGTTGGTTCTTACCGGATTTCATTTCGCCATAACCCGCGGCTTGTTGCAAATCTGGGTCAAGCCCATCGTGCGAAATGGTCGGAGCCGCCAGCGCATCGCCATTGTCGGTGGTGGTAAGGCTGCCGAAGAAGCAATCGATACGCTGGAGAAATCAAAAGGACTTGATGTTGAAATCATCGGCCTGTTTGATGATCGCTATGATAATCGCAGCCCTGAATCAGTGCGCAAGCACAAGAAAATCGGTAAAATAGCTGATCTTGCTGATTATGCGCGCAGTAACCGGGTTGATCTCATCATCGTTGCCATTCCACTTTCCGCTGAGCAAAGGCTTTTGCAAATTCTCAAGCGCTTGTGGGAGCTGCCGGTTGATATTCGCGTGAGCGGCCAAGCCGCGATTTTGAAACTGTCGCCGCGCGCCTATACCTATATTGGCGACTTGCCACTGCTTTCGCTTTTTGATCGACCTTTAAATAGCTGGGATCAATTCATGAAAAGCAGTTTGGATCGCGGCATTGCGCTGCTGGCCATCATGCTTTTGTCGCCAGTTATGCTGGCCGTAGCATTGGCCGTACGCCTTGAAAGCAAAGGCCCCATCATTTTCCGCCAGAAGCGCTTTGGTTTTAATAATGAACTGGTTCAGGTTTTCAAATTCCGCTCGATGTATTCGGACATGAGCGATGTCACGGCGACGAAGCTTGTGACCAAAGGTGACCCGCGCGTGACCAAAGTGGGCCGCATTATTCGCAAGACCTCGCTTGATGAATTGCCGCAATTGTTCAACGTGCTGCAAGGCCAATTGTCGCTCGTCGGTCCGCGCCCTCATGCGACACAGGCCAAAGCTGCGGGAATACTTTATGATGAAGTAATCGACGGCTATTTCGCCCGTCATAAGGTAAAACCCGGCATCACTGGCTGGGCCCAAATCAATGGCTGGCGCGGCGAAACTGACACTCATGAAAAACTTGAGCAGCGCGTAAAACACGATCTCGATTATATCGATCATTGGTCATTGGGGCTTGATCTCTATATCCTCGCCAAAACCCCTATGGCGCTGCTGAAAAGTGAAAACGCCTATTGATTGCCGTGCCACACCCTGAGCGCTAGGGTTGTACATGGCCGATTGTACTTTCAAGGATTGATGCTAAGTTAACCCTGCTGCCGCGGGGTAGTTGGTATCAAAAACTGGAAATGGGAGGCACTAATATGGATTGGACTTCACTTATTACTCAACTCGTGATTGGCGCAATCGGCGGCAACGCAGCAGGCGCTGTGCTCAAGGAACAAAGCCTTGGTACATTGGGCAACACAATTTCTGGCGTTGTCGGCGGCGGCATTGGTGGCCAGATTTTGGGCGCGCTCATGGGCGCAGGCGGTGCAGCGGCAGCAACCGGCGGCGCTGGTGGCTTGGTGCAAAACATTGCCGGTGGTGGCATTGGCGGCGCAGTCGTCATGATCATCGTTGGCGTCATCAAGAACATGATGAACAAGCAAGCCTGATTGCTCGTCTCATAAAATTGAAAGGGCACTCAGGGGAGTGCCCTTTTTATTGTGGGGCCTCTGCCTCGGCAGCTTCGCCGCGATCGGCCGCAAATACCCGCGCGATTTCGGCACGCGATTCCCGGGCCAAGTTGACCAACGCCTTTTGATCGTCGCGCAAGGCAACAGAATCGTGCAGGAATTTTTCATCAAGTTCAATGAAACGCTTCACAATGGCCGACGCAGCTGGCTTGCTGCGCCCCAGTTCAACCAAGGCATCTTTGGCCAAATTCATTGATGAACCAAACAACTCGCGGTAAACATGTGTCACGCCCATTTTTAAAAGTTCGCTCGCATGTGCCCGGTCAAAGGCACGCGCGAGCAAAGTGAGATGCGGGAATTGCTGCTGCGCAATTTTAACAAGCTCGGTGATCTTTTCCCGGTCATCAATGGCAATCACCATAATCTTGGCTTCGGCAGCTCCAGCCGCCTCCAAAAGATCGGTGCGCAAGGCATCACCATAAAACACCTTGAACCCAAATTTTCGCAAAGTATCGACTTGGCTTGAATCATGATCGAGCATCGTTGTGCGCAACCCTTGCGCATTGAGAACGCGGCCAATGGTCATGCCGAAGCGTCCGTGCCCGGCGATGATGGCATCAACACCATTATGGGTGATCACATCAGCTTCGCGCGTTTCTTCATGGCGACCAAGCCATGGTTGAATGATCTTGTCATCCAGCATCATCAACAAGGGGGCCGCCGCCATGGAAAGCACGATGACCGCCGTTAACAATCCGCCAAACGATGGCGACAACAAACCCAGCCCCATGGCAATGCCCACCAAAACAAAGCCAAACTCGCTGCCTTGGGTGAGTGAAAATGCAAAGCGCGAAGCATCGGCCCAAGCCATCTTGAAGCCGCGCGCCAATGCCAGATGGGCGGCGAGTTTCAGAACAATAAATGCCACCAGGCCAAACACCATCAGCAATGGTGCGGCAGCAATCTGTTTGAAATCAACGCCTGCACCAACCGCAATGAAAAATATCGCCAGCAGTAGGCCTTTGAACGGCTGCAAATCCATTTCAAGTTCATGGCGATATTCACTGTCGGCCAAAACCACACCGGCGAGAAAAGTGCCAAGCGCTGCCGAAAGCCCCACCATTTCCATAATCAAGGTAATGCCCACCACCAATAACAAGGCCGTGGCCACAAAAATCTCACGCGCACCCGTATCAGCCACCAGACGAAACAAGGGCCGCGTTAAATAGCGCCCACCCAAAGCAATGGCAGCGACGGCGGCAATCACGCAGATGGCTTGCAGCCAAGCGGGCAAGCCCGCAATTAATGATGGTGAAGCAACAACCGCCGAAACCGGTGCTACTGCCAATAATGGAAATAGTGCCAAAATCGGAATGACCGAAATATCTTGAAACAGCAACACCGAGAAGATCGATTGGCCGACCGGGGTTTTCAAAACGCCACGCTCTGCCAAGCTTTGCAGAACAATTGCCGTCGACGATATCGCAAGAATGACGCCGATCACTAAGCCCTCACGCCAATCCCGCGCCACCAACAGCGCTGCAAGCCCAAGCACAGCGCTGACCCCAACAACCTGCAAAGTACCCAACCCAAAAATCTGTTTGCGCAAGGTCCAAAGCTTGGCTGGCTCCAACTCCGAGCCCACCAGAAACAGCATCATGATCACGCCAAACCCGGCAAAATGTTTCACGGTTTCGCCATTGTCGCCAACGAGGTTGAATGCAGAAGGGCCGATCAAGGCGCCCGCGACCAAAAACCCCAAAACAGAACCCAGTTTTAACCTTTTGGCCAAGGGTGCCGAAATAACAGTGGCCGCCAGATAGATCAGCCCGCTGATAAGAAATTGATTGAGAGTCATAGGTTAAAGTGCCCCGTTACAGTTTTGCTTTTTGCCCAACACGCCATGTCGCGATTTTGGCCATGGTTTTCAAGTGTTAGAGAAACCATTGCACCTTTGGGAAGAAACGGCAATTATAGCCGAAACAATAATAGACCAAGGGTCTGGGGTTCATTCATTCATGCATGAAATTCTCGAAAAACTCGATGCGCGGCGTGAAGAAGCCTATCTCGGTGGCGGCCAACAGCGCATTGATGCGCAGCACGCCAAGGGCAAGCTAACCGCCCGTGAGCGCATTGATGTCTTGCTCGATGAAGGCTCGTTTGAAGAATATGATGTGTTCGTCACCCATCGCTCAACCGAATTTGGCATGGAAAAGCAGAAGATCGCTGGTGACGGTGTGGTGATCGGCTGGGGCACCATCAATGGCCGGATGGTCTATGTGTTCGCACAGGATTTCACCGTGCTTGGTGGCTCGCTGTCGGAAACCCATGCGCGCAAGATTTGCAAAATCATGGATATGGCGGTGAAGTCTGGTGCACCCGTCATTGGTCTTAATGATTCAGGTGGGGCACGCATTCAGGAAGGTGTGGATTCACTCGCAGGTTACGCTGAAGTATTCAGGCGTAATGCGGAAGTCTCAGGTGTCATTCCGCAAATTTCGGTGATCATGGGGCCGTGTGCGGGGGGTGCCGTCTATTCCCCCGCCATGACTGATTTTATTTTCATGGTGCGCGACACGTCTTACATGTTTGTGACCGGACCAGATGTTGTAAAGACGGTGACCAATGAAGTGGTGACGGCGGAAGAATTGGGCGGGGCCACCACCCACACGCAGAAATCATCCGTGGCTGATGGCGCTTATGACAATGACATTGAAACCCTTGAACAGGTGCGCAGACTTTTCGATTTTCTGCCTTTGAATAATACCCAAAAGCCACCGACGCGGGCCTTCCATGATGACCCAGAACGCTTGGAGATGAAACTTGATACACTGATCCCCGACAGCGCTGCCAAACCCTATGACATGAAGGAACTGGTTTTAGCGCTGGCCGATGAAGGCGATTTTTTTGAAATCCAGGAAGCTTTTGCACGCAATATCATCGCAGGTTTTATTCGCATTGAAGGCCAAAGCATCGGCGTGGTGGCCAATCAACCGCAGGTTTTGGCAGGTGTGCTGGATATTGATTCAGCGCGCAAGGCCGCGCGTTTCGTTAGGTTTTGCGATGCCTTCAACATACCGCTTTTAACGCTGGTTGATGTGCCGGGGTTTTTGCCGGGAACAGCGCAGGAATATGGCGGGGTGATCAAGCATGGCGCAAAACTGCTCTTTGCTTACAGCCAAGCCACTGTGCCCATGGTCACGCTGATCACGCGCAAAGCCTATGGCGGTGCTTATGATGTGATGGCGTCGAAACATATTGGTGCCGATGTGAATTATGCCTGGCCCACTGCTGAGATTGCCGTGATGGGGGCCAAGGGTGCGGTTGAAATTATCTATCGCTCGGAACTCGGCGACAAAACAAAAATCGCCGCGCGCACCAAAGATTATGAAGATCGCTTCGCCAATCCGTTCGTTGCCGCAGAGCGCGGGTTTATTGACGACGTGATCATGCCGCACACCTCGCGCAAACGCATCGCCAGAGCCTTCGCCTCTTTGCGCAACAAGAAAACCCAAACCTTGCCCAAAAAACACGACACGATGCCATTATGAAAATGCACGGTACGACGCCATCATGACCATGTTCAAAAAAATCCTCATCGCCAATCGGGGTGAAATTGCTTGTCGCGTCATCAAGACGGCGAAGAAGATGGGCATTAAAACTGTTGCGGTTTACTCAGATGCAGACCGTGACGGCCTGCATGTGAAAATGGCGGATGAGGCGGTATATATTGGACCTTCACCCTCCAACCAATCCTATCTTGTTGTGGAAAATATCTTACGCGCGGTGAAGCAAACTGGTGCCGAAGCCGTGCATCCGGGATACGGATTTTTATCCGAGAGTGCCAAATTTGCTGCAGCCCTTGAAAAAGTAAACATTGCCTTTATCGGCCCGCCTGTCAAAGCCATTGAAGCGATGGGCGACAAGATCACCTCGAAGAAATTAGCGGCCGCCGCTGGTGTAAACATTGTACCCGGCTTTATGGGCTTGATTGATGATGCATCCCATGCCGCCAAGATCGCCACAGACATTGGCTATCCCGTGATGATCAAGGCCTCTGCAGGCGGTGGTGGCAAGGGCATGCGCATTGCCTGGAACGATGCTGAAGCAAAGGAAGGCTTCGCGCTTTCAAAAAGCGAAGCCAAATCATCCTTTGGCGATGATCGTATCTTTATCGAGAAATTTGTGACGCAGCCACGCCACATTGAAATTCAAGTGCTGGGTGATGCCCATGGCAATATGGTTTATCTGGGTGAGCGCGAATGTTCGATCCAGCGCCGCAACCAAAAAATTATCGAGGAAGCGCCATCGCCATTCCTGGATGAGGCAACGCGCAAGGCGATGGGCGAGCAGGCTGTGGCACTGGCCAAGGCTGTGGGGTACACATCGGCTGGCACGGTGGAATTCATCGTCGATGGCAAACGCAATTTCTATTTTCTCGAAATGAACACAAGGTTGCAAGTTGAACACCCCGTGACCGAACTCATCACCGGCATCGACATTGTTGAAAAAATGATCCGCGTGGCAGCGGGTGAAAAATTGGGGCTTGAACAGAATGATGTGAAGATCAATGGTTGGGCCGTGGAGTCACGGCTTTATGCCGAAGATCCGTATCGCAATTTCCTGCCATCCATTGGTCGTCTGACGCGCTATAACCCACCAGCGGAAGGTGAAAAACTCGACGGTTCAATTCTGCGCAATGACACAGGCGTTTTCGAGGGCGCAGACATTTCGATGTTCTATGATCCGATGATCGCCAAGCTGTGCGCTTGGGCGCCCACGCGCGAAAAGGCGATCGATGCGATGAGTGCTGCACTCGATGAATTTGAGGTTGAAGGTGTGGGCCATAATCTGCCGTTTCTTTCAACAGTTATGGGAAATGAAAAATTCCGTTCAGGCCACATTACAACGGCTTTTATTACAGAGGAGTTTCCGCACGGCTTTCAGGGTGTAAAGCCCAATGTGCAAGCCATCACCGATTTCTGCTTGATCGCCACTTTCATGCACATGCGCAGCGAACAGCGCGCAGGCCTGATCAGCGGCACGATGGAAAATCACAAACGTAAAATTGCCGATCAATGGGTCGCCACAATGGCAGGCACTGCTCACAAAATGGCAGTGACCGAAGACAATGGCGGCCTGGCCATCAGTGTTGGTGGCGCAAAGCCAGTGCATGTGCTGAGCGATTGGGTGCCCGGAAAATCAATCGGCCATTTTACGTTGGGCGCGCGCAATTTGAGCGTCAAATCCACAAACACGCGCAAAGGCTTCCGCCTGCGCCATCAAGGCATGGATGCTATCGTTCAAGTCTATTCGCCGCGTGTGGCAGAGCTTGCCAAATTAATGCCGATCAAAAAACTCAAGGACACGTCAAACCTGTTGCTTTGCCCCATGCCCGGCATGTTGCGTAGCGTTTATGTGAATGTCGGCGATGTCGTCGAAGCAGGCCAAACCCTGGCCATGGTCGAGGCGATGAAGATGGAAAATATATTACGCGCCGAACGCCGTTCAAAAGTAAAACGCATCACTGCCGTAACCGGCACAAGTTTGAGCGTCGACGAAGTGATCATGGAGTTTGAACAGCCATGAGTGGAAAAAAAACAATTGCAGACTGGGAGAAGTTGGCCAGTGCAGAGTCAAGAGTTGCCCCGTCTGATCTCAATTGGAAAACGCCGGAAGGCATCGAGATCAAGCCGCTTTATACCAGCACTGATGTGGCTAGCGTGGAAGAAACGCTGCCGGGCTTTGCACCATTCACCCGCGGCCCCAAAGCCACCATGTATGCCGGAAAGCCGTGGACGATCCGGCAATATGCAGGCTTTTCAACGGCAGAAGACTCCAACGCTTTCTTCCACAAGGGCTTGAACGCGGGGCAGAAGGGTCTGTCAGTCGCCTTCGATCTGGCCACGCATCGCGGGTTTGACAGCGACCACCCGCGTGTGGTGGGCGATGTCGGCAAAGCTGGCGTGGCGGTCGACTCGGTCGAGGACATGAAGATTCTGTTCGACGGCATTCCGCTGAAAGACATGTCGGTGTCAATGACCATGAACGGCGCTGTCATTCCCATCCTTGCGAGTTTCATTGTGGCGGGCGAAGAGCAGGGCTGCAAGCGCAGTGATTTGTCCGGCACGATTCAGAATGATATTCTGAAAGAGTTCATGGTACGCAACACCTATATTTATCCGCCCGAACCATCCATGCGCATCGTGGCCGACATCATCGCCTTCACCGCGAAGGAAATGCCGAAGTTCAATTCAATCTCGATTTCGGGCTATCACATGCAGGAAGCAGGTGCCACGCTGGTGCAGGAACTGGCCTTCACGCTTGCCGATGGCCGCGAATATGTCCGCGCTGCTATCGCCAAGGGCCTGGACGTTGATGCCTTTGCCGGAAGACTTTCGTTCTTCTTTGCCATCGGCATGAATTTTTTTATGGAGGCGGCAAAGCTGCGTGCTGCGCGTTTGCTCTGGTCACGGATCATGGCCGAATTCAATCCGAAGAAAACAGAATCGCTGATTTTGCGCACCCATTGCCAAACCTCTGGCGTTTCGTTGCAGGAACAAGACCCTTATAACAATATCGTGCGCACGGCATTTGAAGCGATGTCTGCGGTGTTGGGCGGCACCCAGAGCCTGCACACCAATTCCTTCGATGAGGCGATAGCACTGCCTTCCGAATTCTCATCACGTTTAGCCCGCAATACACAGCTGATCTTGCAGCATGAAACCGGTGTGACCCATGTGGTCGATCCGCTGGCTGGTTCCTATTATGTGGAAAGCCTCACGCGGGAACTGGCCGATGCAGCTTGGAAACTGATGGAAGAAGTTGAAGCCAGGGGCGGCATGACCAAGGCTGTGGCAACGGGGTGGCCCAAGAGCCAAATTGAAGAGGCCGCTACGCGCAAACAAGCTGCCATCGACAAGGGCGATGACGTTATCGTTGGTGTCAACAAATACCGGCTTGAGGAAGAAGCAAAAATCGAAACCCGCGAGATCGATAATCGCGCGGTGCGAGACTCGCAAATCAAACGCTTGGAAATGATTAGGCGCACGCGCGATCCTGAGCAAGTTGCGACAACACTTCAGGCCTTGGAACACACAGCAAAATCAGGCGAGGGCAACATATTGGCCGTAGCCATTGAAGCCGCCCGCGCCCGCGCCACGGTGGGCGAGATTTCGGATACGCTGCGCCGGGCCTTTGGTGACCATACGGCAATCCCTCAAGTGGTGCATGATGTGCATGGTGAACTTTATAAGGATGATGCCGAATACAAGTTGCTGCGCGAACGTTTGAAGAAGTTTGCCAAGGCAAAAAATTCTAGCCCGCGCATGTTGGTGGCCAAGCTCGGGCAGGATGGACATGACCGGGGTGCCAAGGTGATTGCCGCCGCCTTTGGCGATCTTGGTTTTGAAGTGATAGCGGGCCCGCTATTCCAGACGCCGCGAGAGGCCGCGGATTTGGGCATTGCAAACAAGGTACAAATCATTGGCGTTTCGTCACTCGCCGCTGGCCATAAGACACTGCTGCCGGAATTGATGGCAGCGCTCAAGGCCAAGAACCGAACCGACATCATTGTCGTCTGCGGCGGCGTAGTGCCGCGGGGCGATTATGAGTTTCTGACAAATGCCGGTGTTGCAGCAATTTTCGGCCCCGGCACCAATGTGCTGGATGCAATGCGCGGCATGCTTGATTTGCTCGAAGGTGTTAAGCGCAACACTTAGAGCAAATCTATTTCGGTTGCCATTTCACAGCAGCCGCGTCGCGCTTTAGCACATAGAAAGCATCGGCCTTAATTTTCTGCCATTCACCAGCCTTGCCGTCAGGCCACACCACGCGAAGCTCTGCCTCGGCACTATCGCCCAAACCAAAATGATGCCAGCCCATGC
>JAYVXY010000126.1:0-5922 GCA_043784785.1 Aestuariivirga sp.
TGCCTTTTGGTTTGGGCGCACGGTAGAAATCGAGTAGTTCACGCTGGTGCGGACCATAAGAAATATCGGAAAGAAACGAAAATCTTGCCCGTGTATTCGCAGCACGCTCGATCCACTGGGCCAATATCTCATCTTCATTCGGAACACTGAAACTGGTGTTATATTGTCGCTCGTACCAATCATCGCTATGCATGACGTGGATCAATCGGTGTAATCGCCCCCAATCCCAAAACATCTTCAACAAACTTCGCCCCCGCCAACAATTTCGCCTCACCGCGATTTGGCCCAATGATTTGTAAACCGACTGGCAACTTGGATTTTGTGAACCCACAGGGAATGGAAATCGCCGGGCAGGCACACATGGTGGCCACAGCCACAATCAATAGCCAATCAACATAGGTTTCAAATTCAGTACCATTGCAATGTGTCGGATAGCGATGCTCCACAGGAAATGGTGGAACAATAGTGGCCGGGCAAAGCAGGAGATCATATTCGCTCAAAAAATTCCCCATACGATGAAACAGAGCGCCACGCTGCGCTTCGGCCTTGGCAATCTCATCCACCGAAAGCGCCAAACCTTTTTCGATATTCCAGATCACTTCGGGCTTCAGCAGATCGCGGTGATCCAGAAGCAATTGCCTCATCCCCACGGCAAAACCAAGTGCGCGCAAAGTTTGAAAACAATTCATCATCTCGGAAAGATCAGGGTGGGCTTCTTCCACAATCACGCCAGCGCTCTCAAGCTTTCGCCCAGCAGCCATCACAATTTCAGCAACTTCCGGATCAACCGGGGTGATGCCCAGATCGCGGCTGATGGCAACGCGCTTCGGTTTCCAGCCTTTCGAAATGGCATATGAATAGTTATCTTCGCGCGGCAATGAAAGTGGATCACCCGCTTCGGCCCCAACCATCGCATCAAACAGCAAAGCAAGATCGGAAACATTGCGCGCCATCGGCCCTTCCAGGCCCAACGTGCCATCAATCTTGCCATAGACAGTTGCGGCAACGCGCCCAGGCGAAGGCCTTAATCCCACCACACCGCAAAAGCTGGCGGGGTTGCGAAGCGAGCCCCCCATGTCAGACCCGTGCGCCAGCCAAGCCATGCCGCTGGCCAAGGCTGCCGCAGCACCGCCCGAAGAACCTGAAGCTGAGAGGTTCAGATTCCATGGATTGCGCGTGACGCCGAAGACTTCATTAAAAGTATGGGCACCTGCGCCAAATTCCGGCGTATTCGACATGGCATAAACAATCCCGCCCTCACCTTCCAAATGCCGCACCAGAATATCAGACTCAGTTGCAATTTTGTGAGCAAAGATGGGCGAGCCCTGAGTGGAGCGAACACCCGCCACATCGGTCAAATCCTTGATCGGCACAGGAAGGCCAGCCAAAAGCCCACGCTCAGCAATAGGCTTTTGCATCAGCGCCCTTGCTTGTTCGCGCGCACGGTCAAAACACAAGGTGGGCAGCGCATTGATCGCAGGATTGACCTTGGCAATGCGCGCTTCCAAAACATCCAGAAGCTCCAAAGGAGAAATCACGTCATTTTTCAATTGCGCAACAATATCCTGTGCGGTCATGTAAATAAGGTCAGTCATTATCGCATCACCATTGCTTTGTGGGGCGCCAGCCAGAAGGGCGGCAACCAGGCCGGCATATTGCTGAAAGGCAGAATTTCGGGTTTCAGATGAATCCCCAATATATCAACCATGAAGCGCCGCCGTGCTTCAATGCGGGCCCAAGCTTGAGGATAGTTTTGTTTTAATTCGGTTCGTAGTTCCGCATCAGCCAACGCAATTCCGTCCTCAATATTCGACATGAAATAATCAGTGCCGGTAGCGGGAATAATATCGCATTGCAACGCCATGCCTGAAGCGAATTTCATCTTGCTGTTTTTCTTGATCGGAGAATTCACCCATTCATCGAGATGAATGAGATGCCCCGGGTTAAGGCCGATGCCAAAAAATGGATCACCCACATGCGCCATCACCGCATCGTAAACGGCACCACCCTCCACGCCGATGCCAACGGTTTCATACCAAGCCACGGCAGAACGAAAATAGGGCGCTACGAGTTTCTCCACATAGTCTGAAATATGAGCCGGAAGTTCGTTTGCACCTGCTACCATAAACCCCGCACGGCAATTGAGCGAACCCATCAACCCGTGGCCAACCACAATCGGATCACCCTGCTCAATGATCCGCTCACTGGGGCTGGGCAAACCATATTTGGCCCGTGGGCCTGAACACATGTTGATGTGAGTGGATTGCGGAAAGCCATTGAGGCCTAAATTGCGACACGCTGCATATTCCGAAATGCCGGGCTTGGCCCCCAGCACAAAATTCTTGATCGCCGTTGAAGATAAGCAAGAAGCATACTCAAACCGCGCCAATTGGGCGGCTTCATTGATCACCCGCAAACCAGTGGTGGGGTGCATAAAGATTTGCGCGGCATTAGTCACATCGCCAAATTTGCGCAACGCCTCGACCAAATAATGTGGGGTTTCGAACCAGTCGGAATCGAATGCGCCTTGATCGGTTTCAAAGCCCTTCCAACCGGCAAGGCCAATCCTCATGCCCGATTTCAAACCAGCCTGTTTGAACAAATCGGCAAGGCCTTTGTCCTTATCACGAGGCTGCCCCATCAGACTGAGCTGCTGCCATAGCACGCGCTCAAAATGCCCCGGCGCAAGTTCAGCATAGGGATAGCCCTCATTCCCGGCAAGAAGCATAGGTGTGCGATTTGGTGCCACGATATAAAGCGCTTCTTCAAAGCGTGGATCATAACCTGTGGCCCAACTGATATTGGCCACATGTTCCCGGTCACCATAAATCACCATCGCATCCAGCTTGTGATCAGCCATGCAACGCAAAAGCTCTTCATGGCGTTTCAGATAAAGCGCCTGAGAAAGCAAAGGTTCTGATCCCGTGAGTCCAAACTCAGGGAGTGAAACATCGACGTATTGTGCTTGGCGCATGGCAATGCCCTTTTCATGTCGTAACTGGCTCTACTGAATCCGTTTGCGAGACAAAGGTCAACAGGGCTAAACTGTTTCCATCAAAACGGAGATTAATCATGAATGCACCTGTAACCCATCAACCCCCCGGCTCGAATAAGGCTTGGGTGGATCGCCGCGCCAAAGCTGTGTCTCGCGGCATTGGCATGGGTGCTGCCGTGATGGCAGCCAAAGCCGAGAATTCCGAAATCTGGGATATTGAAGGCAATCGTTATATTGATTTCGGCGGCGGCATTGCCGTGGTCAACACCGGCCATCGCCACCCACTGGTGATGAAGCGGGTTTACGAACAGCTTGAAAAATTTACCCACACCTGCGCCATGGTCATGCCTTATGAGCCCTTCATTGAAGTGTGCGAAAAGCTGAATGCAGTAGCCCCGATAAAGGGTGAAGTGAAATCAGCTTTGGTCACAACAGGTGCCGAAGCTGTCGAGAACGCCGTCAAATACGCCCGCGCTTACACGGGTCGCAGCGATGTGATCGCATTTCATGGCGGCTTCCACGGCCGCACACTATTAGGCATGGCGCTAACTGGTAAGGTAGCCCCTTATAAGGCCAAGTTCGGCCCCATGCCCGGCGGCATCTGGCATGTGCCTTTCCCGGTTGAACACAAGGGTATCAGTGTTGAAGATACAATTCACGCCATTGAACTTCTGTTCAAATGTGATGTGGAGCCACAGCGCGTGGCCGCCATCATCATTGAACCTGTGCAGGGCGAAGGTGGTTTTTACATTGCGCCGAAGGAATTAATGGTGCGTCTGCGCCAGCTTTGCGATGAACATGGCATTCTCTTGATTGCAGACGAAATTCAATCTGGTTTTGGCCGCACCGGAAAATTCTTTGCGATGGAACATTATGGTGTGGAGCCAGATTTGATGACATCTGCAAAATCTCTGGCAGGCGGTTTCCCATTGGCTGCTGTAATCGGCAAGGCCAAGATCATGGATGCACCAGACCCAGGTGCTATTGGCGGCACTTATGCTGGCAACCCCATCGCTTGCGCGGCGGCTCTTGGCGTGTTCGAAGCCTTTGAAACCGAAGACCTGATGGAAAAGGCCAATAAGCAGGGCGAGATTATCATGGCCCGCATGAAGGCCATCAAAGCCAAGCGCAAGGGAATGCCCATCGGAGATATTCGCGGTCTTGGTGCCATGTGTGCCTTCGAAATGGTCACCGAACATGGCGGCGACAAACCAGATGCGGGTGGTGCCAAAGCGCTTGCCGCGAAATGCCTGGAGCGCGGATTATTGATTCTCACCTGTGGTGTTTATGGCGACGTGGTGCGCCTGCTCACACCGCTCACCGCATCCGAGATGGTGTTGAAGGAAGGCTTGGATATTCTCGAAGCGGCGGTTTTAGGAAATTGATTTATCGATGAACGCCGGATGAACTGAGTGTTCGAGCGGCGTTCAAATCTGATCCTGCATGTTGAAACTCACGAATGGCCACAATGGCTGTTTATTGAGTTCAACATCAGGAGATTATCATGTTTAAGAAAACCGTTATTACCGCAGCTGCAATTGCCTTTTCTTTTACGGCCTTTTCGACGATTTCAAACGCCAAGCCTAATTTCGTGATCCAGAATTGCGCACTTCTCAACACCTGCCCAATCGTCAAACCATTCCCAATCATCCCCAAGCCAATTAATTTGCCGTTGCCAACACCTCCCGCCCCTCAGTCCCCCGGCATCAATGTAAATTTGGATTTGGGTGGACAATCCAGTGGCGACTATGGTGATGGCAGCATCTCCTGCGGTGAAGGCCGGAGCATTGTTCGGCATCACGGTTTTAAGAAGGTACACGCCGTTGATTGTTCAGGAGATACATTCTCGTATCAAGGTAAAAAGCATGGCCAGATGATGGATATTGAAGTGAGCATGGATGGCCAGATCGTCGATGTAAGCTCAGCCTACTAAATGAAAGAGGCGGCTACGAGTTTCGCGGCCGCCTGTATATTTTATGCTTCTTTATACGTGCCAGCCTTTTTGGCAGCTACTGTGGCCATATAATCCATCAGGCCAGGGTTCAGGCAATCAAACGGTTCCAAGCCAAGGGCTTTGAGACGCTTGCGGATGACCGGCATTTTGGAAGGTGGCGTACCGCTTTCAATCACCGAGGAAACAAAGGCGGCAAAACCCGGAGGCGACCAGCCCTTTTTGCCCGATAGTTCGGTGTGAATGAAACTAAGCCCTTCGAAGGCATGGCCGGCTTTTTTGACGGGGCCATACATATGCGCACCACAGCCCGTACAGGCATGGCGCAGGATGACCGCTGATTCATCAACGATTTTGAGCTTATGTTCGTTGGCCGTCACTTTAACTTTGTCAGTTGGCACCACAGAAACAACCGAGAACATGGCACCTTCGGGCTTCCAGCATTTGGTGCAGCCACAGGCATGATTATGGGCCGACTGGGCACCGATTTCCACACTCACCGGGTCAGTTGCGCATTTGCATGTCAAAATTCCGCCAGCAAAATTCTTCGGCGCCGACTTTGCAAATCCGTGATCAATTGATGGATGCAACGCAATCGACGGCGCACGGGCCTTCGTTGCTTTTTTCTTCACCGTTTTTTTAGCGGCTTTTTTGACTGCTTTTTTAGCCATACCTTTTCTCCTGTTAAGTTGAACTTAAAACACAACAACACTCCGAATAGATTCGCCCTTATGCATCAAATCAAATGCATCATTAATTTTCTCAAGCGGCAAGATGTGGGTGATCATCGGATCGATCTCGATCTTGCCGTCCATATACCAATCCACAATTTTAGGAACGTCAGTACGGCCGCGTGCTCCGCCAAAAGCCGTGCCGCGCCATGAACGGCCCGTTACCAATTGGAAAGGCCGTGTTGAAATCTCTTGGCCAGCCCCTGCCACACCGATGATAATCGATTGCCCCCAGCCCTTATGCG
>JAYVXY010000127.1:0-17825 GCA_043784785.1 Aestuariivirga sp.
TGCCGACAAATCTGTTTGGCCTAATCCCGGATGCTTATGTGTTCACGCCGACTCTGGAAAATTACACGTCGGTTTTTTCCCGCGCCATGACCTCTGGCGCTGTGGCCGAGAACACGGGTTTTGATCGATATTTCTTCAACTCTATTGTTATCGCCAGCGTATCTGTGTTTCTAGCCCTGATCATCGGCACACTCGCGGCCTTCGGGTTTTCACGCTATCCGCTGAAAGGCAATGACACATATCTTTTCATTATTCTCACCACGCGCATGTTGCCCGCCATTGTTGTGATCATTCCGGTAATCCTGATGTTCCGTGTCACGGGTCTTTCCGGCTCATATCTGGGCATCATCATGCTCTATACGGCTTTCAATCTGCCCTTCACCATATGGATGATGAAAAGCTTCTTTGATGAGCTGTCGCTGGATGTTGAAGATGCAGCTCGTTTGGATGGTTCATCGGGCATGAAGGTATTTTTCAAAATCTGCCTGCCGCAGGTTATTGCCGGCTTGGCCGCGACATTCGTGTTCGGTTTGATCCTCACTTGGAACGAATTTCTGTTTGCACTTTTGCTCACCGGTGTTGATACACGCACCGTGCCTGTGGGCATGAGCCAGGCTGTGGCTGGTGGCGGCATCGGCGTTCTCTGGGGTCTGCTCGCAGCCATTGAAACCCTGTTCCTGATCCCGGTTTTCTTCGTCACCTTTTTCCTGCAAGAGCATCTCTTGCGCGGCGTCACATTCGGAACGGTAAAGCGCTAATGTCTACAATTGAAATAAAAAAAGTGACCAAGAAGTTCGGTGATTTCGTGGCCGTGCGCGATGCCGATCTTTCGGTGAAAAAGGGTGAAGTTGTTTGCCTTCTCGGCCCATCGGGTTGCGGCAAAACCACAACGTTGCGCATGATTGCTGGCCTTGAACGCGCTACTTCGGGTGACGTGATTGTAGCGGGCCAACGCATGAATGAGCTGCCGCCGGAAAAGCGCGACATCGCCATGGTGTTCCAGTTCTATGCGCTCTATCCGGCCCTCACCGTCGGTCAAAATATTGCCATGCCGTTGCATCATGAAAAGATCAGTGTGACAGAAATGAAAGCCCGGGTTGATAAGGTTGCTGAAATTCTGCATCTCGGCAATGTGTTGAATAGATTGCCCGGTCAGGTATCAGAGGGTGAAAAGCAGCGCGTGGCCGTGGCCCGCGCTATTATTCGCGATCCCAATTGTTTCCTGTTTGACGAACCGCTGTCGCGCCTTGATGTTGAACTGCGTCATTCGATGCGCGGCCAGATCAAGCAGGTGCTTTCTAATTTATCCAAGGCCACAGTCATCGTCACCCATGATCAGCTGGAAGCCCTGACCATGGCAGACCGCATTGCCATCATGCGCGATGGATTGATCGAACAGGTTGGTACGCCGCATGAAGTGTTCACCAAGCCTGCCAATGTTTTCGTTGGAAGTTTCATCGGCACGCCACAAATGAATTTGGTGGAAGCGCAGTTGAAAAAGTTTGATAAGGGCAGGGCCTTCGTAAGCTTCAATGGTCAAGATGTTGAAATCACCACGAATGAGGCCGTAGGCAAGCTCGCGTCACCTAAAATTACGATCGGTATCAGGCCGCGAGCTTTCAAGGCTGAATCTAAAGCCAGCAAGGAAAATATCCAGGCTGTCGCTGAACTCATAGAACCGATGGGCGCTGAAACTTTGGTACATGCACGTACCAAAGGCGGCAATGACATTCGTGTTGTGGTGCAGCGCGAAATGCGCGTGAAGGTGGGGGAAGCTTTGCATCTCAGGCCTGATCCCACGCAAACCCATGTCTTCGCCGAAAATGGAAAGGCGGTGCGCCTATGAGCTTGGAACCCAACACCGGCATGACCCCGAAATCAGCGCTGCGCTTAGAGTTTTTCATTATTGGCTTAGGCTTGTTTGCCCTCGTCTTGATCTTCCAGCCATTCAGCATAGCGCTGTTTTCATTCGGCTGCATGTTGGTGGTGCTCGCAGGCCTGGTTAACAACATACTTCCCCTGGCTCAGCCCGGCGTAAAAACCAGAGCCGTCATTACAATCAGCATGGTCGTAGCCATGATATTTTGCATCGTCCTTTTGGTGTCGATCTGGGCTGCC
The DNA here is from genome assembly GCA_043784785.1 of Aestuariivirga sp. GTDB lineage: Bacteria > Pseudomonadota > Alphaproteobacteria > Rhizobiales > Aestuariivirgaceae > Aestuariivirga. The sequence continues at coordinate 2,119 of JAYVXY010000127.1, forward strand.
TATCTCTACGGCAAGTTTTTCCTTGCACCACCCAATCCTGACACTGCGGCAGGCAAAGTAATGTTGGCCGCAACGCCATTTTACTTGCACCCCTTTGTTTGGAGTGTGGCTGCAATCGCCGCCATATTGGCAGTTTCAATTTGGTGGCGTAACAGAGAAGCCTGAAGCCCATGCGTTATGACGTATCCGTTATCGGCCTTTATATCCTCGATGTGCTGGGTCGCCCGGTTACGCGCATTCCGGAAGCTGGTAACGTAGAATTCATTGAAGAGATAAGATTGACCGTTGCTGGCACAGCAGGCGGCACCATTGTCGATACGGCAAAACTTGGCCTGAAGAGTCTTGCCGTTGGTGCTGTTGGTGACGATGAAAAAGCCGATTGGGTTTTGGCGACCATGCAGAAGCACGGCATCGACACATCAGCGATGCAACGATTGAAAGGCATTCCAACGTCGGCCACGATCTTGAATGTACGCCCCAATGGTGATCGCCCGGCGCTTCATGTGCGCGGCGCCTCTGATCATTTTGATGTGCCGCCGACGATGTATGATCAGGTTTTTGATGCCCCAATCATTCACTTGGGTGGCACTGGCCTTCTCAAAAAACTTGATGGACCTGCCAGTTTGACACTGCTGAAAGAAGCCAAGAGTCGCGGTCGCACTGTTACCTTTGACCTGATCGCCGCCAATGCTGAAACCGCCGAAATCGTAAAACCGCTTCTGCCCTATATCGATTATTTCATGCCTTCGATCGAAGAGGCCAAAGACATGTCGGGCCAGAAAACTGCCGAAGATTGTGCCAAATTCTATTTGGATCATGGCTCCAAATGCTGCGTGTTCACGCTTGGTGGCGATGGTGCCTTTTATGCCCACCGCGATGGCACAAGGGTAAAGTCGCCAGCCTATGAAGTGAAGGTGGTGGATACGACCGGTTGCGGCGATGCTTTCGACGCGGGCTTTATTGCAGCACTCCATCACAAGATGGATGTTGAAACATCGCTGCGCTTTGCCCAAGCTTCGGCCGGTCTGGTGGCCACTGGGCTGGGCTCTGATGCTGGCATCATTTCATTCGAGGATACGTTAGACAAAATGAAAAATTGGAAGATAAAACCATGAGATTTGTGGGCAGGCGCGCCGTCGTAACCGGCGGTCTTTCGGGCATAGGTGAAGCTGTGGCCAAGCGCATCGAGTCTGAAGGGGGCAAGGTTGTGATATGGGATGTGAATGGCGGCATCAAAACTGACATCGCCGATTTTAATTCCGTGATGAAATCGACCGAGCAAGCAATTCAGCAAATGGGCGGCATCGATATTTTGGTCAATAGTGCTGGCATCACTGGCCCCACGGTTCCAGTAACCGAGTTTCCAATTGATGGTTGGGTTCAGACTATCGCGATTAATCTCAACGGCACCTTCTTCACCAACAAGGCTGTAGTGCCCCATATGATTGCGCAAAACTATGGTCGCATCGTCAATATCGCGTCCATTGCAGGTAAAGAGGGCAACCCCAATGCTTCGGCCTATTCTGCATCAAAGGCGGCCGTGATCGGCTTTACCAAGTCGCTGGCCAAGGAATTAGCGAGGTCCAATATCACGGTGAACGCGGTTACACCCGCTGCCGTGCGCACGCCGATCTTCGATCAAATGCCGCAAGCCCATATTGATTTCATGCTGACCAAAATTCCCAAGGGCCGCTTCGGCACGGTTGATGAAGTGGCGAGTCTTGTATGCTGGTTGGCCTCGGAAGAATGTTCATTCTCAACTGGTGCAGTGTTTGACGTATCCGGCGGACGCGCAACTTATTAGCGGGAATTAAACATGGAAAGAATGTGCCGCATCATTAAAATCAAGCCGGAGATCATCCCCGAATACAAACGCATTCATGCCGCCGTATGGCCCGAAGTTTTGCAAGCCATCGCCAACAGCAACGTTAAAAGCTATTCCATCTTCCTGCGCGAGCCAGAAAATCTCCTCATTTCCTATTGGGAATATCATGGCACCAATTATGCCAAGGATATGGAAGAGATTAAGAAGGCCCCGCGCATGCAGGAATGGTGGGACATGACCGACCCGATGCAAACACCATTAGAAACGCGCAAAGCTGATGAATGGTGGGCCGGAACTGAGGAAGTGTTTCACACGGATTGAGTTTTTTTCTTTTTCCCAAAAAAATTCTGCTCAAGTTCCGCAAAAGCCCGTTGATAAACATTCATCTCTGTGTTCGGCATCAGCGTTAGATTATCCTGCGCGCTAGCATCCCAGTCACCCGTCCACACGCCAAATGTTGTGTTGTTCTGCGTCACCGGCCAAAGCCGTGGGCCAGATACATAATTGATCCATGGCAATTCCGACTTTGTGATGCGGTAGGAGAATGAACGCTCGAGATCATTGAGATGCAGCAACTCTTCATTCAAATGGCCGGCCCCAAAATAAAAATCACGCACACCCGAAACCTTGTCGGAGCGGTGCTTCTTAAGCATGTGCATCTTGGTGATGTCGCCATGCCAGCTACCCATGCCAGCAAAATCCCGCATGATATTCCAAACCCCATCAACCGGTGCCTTGATCACCCGTGATGTCCAAACCTTGTTAGGGTTGCCAGCTTTCCAGCGTGGCGTATTTGCAAAGGGGTTCGGATTTTTAGTTTTTAAAATTGCGGCCAACGCTTTCCAATTCGTCGCAAACACATCGCGCGAAATAATCTTCTCATATTTGCCCTCATCGCCCGGTGCTTCATCAAAAGTGGCTGTCCATTCGGCGAATGTCTCATCCGTATGTGTCACCGGATAAAGCCGCAACGTGGCGATATAGTTCCTCACCGGAAAGGCGGGTTTTTCAAAATTATAAGTGAAGCAATAATTAGCATCATCCAGCACCAGCAAACGCTCGCGGATGTGGCCACCTTCTTTGGTGTAGAATGAGCGCACACAGCCCACGACGTCGGCATCCAACCCATCTTCGATTTTGGACTTTGCAATGGCGGGTGCCCAACTCGGCAAGCCATTAAAATCGCGTATCAAGCTCCACACGGTTTGAACTGGCGCTTTCAGAACTATACTGGCATAGGCGTGGGCCATGGTTTCACCTCAAAATGAAATCGATTTGAATTGTTTGGTTTGCGCTGTCAGCGCAAGTTCAGTCGGCAACCGCTCCATTGAGCTGGCACCATAAAACCCGTGAATGCCTTGCGTGTTGCGTAAAACATAAGCTGCATCTTCGGGCGATGAAATCGGCCCGCCATGGCAGAGCACAATCACATCTTTACGAATTTTCTTCGCAGCTTCGGCCCATTGTGTGATGATCGTCGGACAATCTTTGAGTTTGAGTGATGTCTCTGCACCAATCGCCCCCCCAGTCGTCAACCCCATATGGGCCACAATAATGTCGGCCCCCGCCTTGGTCATGGCCACGGCTTCTGCAGCCGAGAAAACATAAGGCGTGGTCAGCATGTCCTTTTCGTGGGCGGCTTTGACAAGGTCAACTTCCAGGCCGTAACCCATGCCCGTCTCTTCCAGGTTCTTGCGAAACACACCATCAAACAATCCAACGGTAGGAAAATTTTGAATGCCAGCAAAGCCCAGCGCCTTGAGCTGATCAAGAAAATGATTACGGATCATGAAGGGGTCTGTGCCATTCACACCAGCCAACACCGGCGTGTGTTTCACCACAGGCAAAACTTCCCGCGCCATATCCAGAACAATTTCATTGGCATTGCCATAAGCCAGTAAACCCGCCAGCGAACCGCGCCCCGCCATGCGGTAGCGACCAGAGTTATAAATCACGATCAAATCAATGCCGCCAGCTTCCTCGCATTTTGCCGATAGGCCCGTGCCCGCGCCACCACCGATAATGGGCTGGCGTTTGGCAATCATTTCATGAAATTTGGCGAGCAGGTTTTTGCGTTCAATGCGGTGCATGGTTCTCAAGTCCTTATGTCTTGTAATGCAGCAACGGCAGCATTGGCGAATTCAGCATCATTGATATGGGCGTCGATTTCAATCAGCTTGCGATTGGGGGCAGGGTGCCAGCCTTTGCGAATGGCATCAAATAGGGCAGCGTCGGCAACGGGATCATGAAACGGTTTGCCAACCATATCGATTGCGGAAACGCCTTGTAACGGCAGCAAAAACCGCACCGGCCCTTCCATCTGATTCAAGCGTTCAACAATCCAAGTTCCGATAGCGGCGTTTTCTTCAGGCGTTGTTCGCATCAATGTGACGAAGGGGTTGTGCACATAAAGCTTACGCTGCGCATACTTCGGAGGAACCGTTTCGCGCGCCCCAAAATTCACCATATCGACCGCACCCACCGAACCAACATAAGGAAGCTTGGTTCGGACTATCGCACCAAAGCGATCATCTGTGCAGGGCAATGTGCCGCCAAGCAAGTGATCTGCCACCTCGGTGGTGGTCAAATCAATCGCCGCTGAAAAAAAACCTGAATCAATCAGTTTCTCAAAACATTGCCCACCCGTGCCGGTGGCGTGAAACACAAAACATTCATATTCACTTTCGATTCGCTCGCGAATTTGCGTGATGGCAGCGGTGGTCACGCCAAACATTGTCAGGCCAATGGTGGGCTTGGATTTCTTCGGCTTGGGCACTCTATTAAGCACCATGCCCGCCGCTGCATGGGCCGCATTGCCGATCACCACGCGGGTAATGTCATTCAGCCCCGCCACATCGGCAACCGCATGCATCATCATTATGTCGCTAGGCCCCACAAACGGGGCCACATTGCCCGAGGCGAGCGTTGAAACCATGATTTTGGGCAGGCCCACCGGAAGTGCGCGCATTGCCGTTGTAACAATGGCCGTATTGCCCGAACCCCCAAGCCCCAGAACCGCACCAACATCTTTTCGCAACAGCATGAATTGCGTCAAAGCTTCCGACATCGCCGAAACCGCAGCACCGCGATCACTCAAACCTAACACTGCTTGCTGACCCAGCGGATGACAGGCCGCCACATTTAACGCCGACACGTCAGATTTTGCATCGCTTGGCGTTGTTGAAATATCAACAGTCACAACCAAAGCACCAGCCGCCTTCACGCGCTTGGCGGCATAGTTGAGCTCGTCGCCCTTTGTGTCGAATGTGCCAATTACATAAACGGCCTTCGCCATGCTCAGGCCCTGGCCCAGCCCTGTTTCATGTTTTTGAAGCCTTCTTTATAAACCTGCTCATGGTTCGGGGCAAAATCGCGCCACACGCGGGTCGCGGCTGCCAAGGCCGGCATTGACCTGCCAAACGCTTCAATCGTCATCCAACCATCATATTTTGCAGCCTTTAGACCTTTATAGGTTTCAGCCCAAGGCACATGGCCGCGCCCTGGTGTGCCACGATCATTTTCTGAAATATGCACATGGATCATGTGGCGCTTTATGGTCTTGATTGCCGCCACTGGATCCTTCTCTTCTATATTGGAATGAAAGGTATCATACATGGCCTTTATGGAAGGATGATCCACCTCATCGAGATATTCGGCCAGTTGCGCCATGGTATTCAGAAAATAGACTTCAAATCGGTTTAGCGCTTCGAGTGCAAAGCGAATTTTTTTCTTTGCAGCATAGTCACCCGCGTGGCGGTGGAATGAAACACCACGTGCGCGTTCTTGCTTGGTGGCACCATTGCCAGAGAAATATCCAAGCTCGGAGTGCATGGGCCCAGCCAGAATGGAAGAACCCAAGGCTGCGTTGCAATCAATTGCCCATTTGGCGCGGGCTAGTGCTGCCTTGCGCTCGGCTTTATCGGATGAAATCGGGTTGTTGCCTGCACCCAATATACTCACCGTCGTCCGGCCCAGATCCAGCCTGTCCAACTCCTCGCCCAGCCAGGCATAATGATCAGGCGTACCTTCAAACATGGGTATCTCAACGCCGTCATAACCGGCCGTCTTCAAGGACTTGATAATTGGCAAATGCTCTTTCGTGACATGCGGTGTCCAGAGCAAAAGATTAAAGCCCAACTTCATTGCATACTCCCATATTATTTTTAGGATAGATCAATCCGGAATTGGAAAATTGTCAATTACTATACTGGTTTTCGCGTTGTTTTTGCTGGACGCGTGGCTTCAAAAGTTGGAGACTTGGCAAAACATTAATGGGAGGATTCAATGAATAAGCCATTCACGCCAACCAGCGCCAGCGAGGCCTTGCTGCACCGCATGCAACAACTCATGTCAACCTCGCCTGTACCATCGATTTCAACCGAGCTTTTGATTACGGCTGACGGCGAATTGAACCGCGAGCTGCATCATTTCCTGCTTGATCCGCCATCAAACCCCAATTTACTTAAAGGCAAAACCATCGCCATTTGCTGCACCAATGGAGTTGAGGAAGTTGAGATTTTGGGCGCGCAGCGCTGGTTGTCGGAACACGGGGCAACCGTTCATATCGTTTCCCCGCGCATCGGTGAGTTTCCCTCGACACTGGGCTTGCGCTTTCCACCCCAAACAAAAACCCATGTGCTGGCCATCAGGTTGATGGAGAATGCGGGCTGGTTGAAAATTGATAGATATATGGACGAAGCAAAGGTCGCAGACTATGACGCTGTGATCCTGCCCGGCGGAGCATGGAACCCTGATGCCCTGCGCATGGATAAACACGCGCAAGATTTTACCCGCGCCATGCACGCGGCTGGAAAACCAACATGCGCCATCTGCCATGGCCAATGGGTCATGGTGAGTGCCAAGATGCTGAAAGGCAAAAAGGCCACCGCCGTTTGGAATATTCAGATCGATCTGGAAAATGCCGGTGCTACCGTGCTGGATGAGCCTTGCGTGGTCGATGGCAATTTGATCACCGCGCGCTTTCCCTATGATTTGCCGCGCATGATTGATGCTTTGGTAAAGCAGTTGGTCGCGGCCTAACACCACATTTTCGGCCCGCTCAAGCTCGGTGCTCAAATTTAGGTCAAACATCGCAGTTTGTGCCAAAATTATACGCATTGGCTCAGCGGATGCTGTTTTTGTGCGATAATTTGCATCACGATCGCCTCTTGCGCAACGCACCAAACTAAGTTCAGATTGCGATGCGATATAAACAGGGGTGTCTGGGGAATGGCGTTCAATGAAATGCTCTCGCTTGAGAATAAGGTGAGAGAGCCTTATAAAAAAGTGGAAGCTTGGCTAAACCAGCTTGGAAAATCAGACATTGACCGTGCTCTGAGGGAATCGGAATCACGCTTTCGCAGGCAGGGCATAACTTTTGCGGTTTATGGTGATGACAAAGCCTCCGAACGCCTAATTCCTTTTGACATTGTTCCCAGAATTTTTGCCGCACAGGAGTGGCGCAGACTTTCAGCTGGCATTGAGCAACGCGTGCGCGCCATCAACGCCTTTTTGCATGATCTCTATCACCGTCAAGAAATCCTGCGCGCGGGGCGAATTCCTACAGATGTGATTGTGCAGAATGAAGCCTTCGTGCCAGAGATGGTGGGCGTCAACCCCACCAAGGGCATCTATGCCCATGTCATGGGCATCGACATTGTGCGCGTCGGCGAAAATGACTTCTATGTGCTAGAGGATAATTGCCGCACACCTTCGGGCGTATCTTATATGCTGGAAGATCGTGAAGCGATGATGCATCTTTTCCCCGAGTTGTTCGCCCAGCAGCGCGTGGCCCCTGTTGAAAACTATCCCGCCATGCTGCACAAAACTCTGGAAGCGGTGGCTCCAACTTCATCAGCAAACGAACCTGTTATTGTTGTTTTAACCCCCGGTATCCACAACTCGGCATTTTTTGAACATGCATTTCTGGCTGATGAAATGGGTGTGGAACTATGTGAAGGGTCTGATCTCTTCGTATCTGATGGTTGGCTTTATATGCGCACCACACAACAGCCGCGAAAGGTCGATGTCGTCTATCGCAGAATTGATGATTCATTCCTTGATCCGCTGACGTTCCGGCCAGATTCAAGCCTGGGCGTGCCTGGAATTTTGGACGTGTACCGGGCCGGGCGCGTGACACTGGTCAATGCACCGGGCACAGGTGTGGCAGACGACAAATCGATCTACACTTTCATGCCGGAAATTATTGAGTTCTATACAGGTGAGAAGCCACTTCTCAACAACGTGCCAACATGGCGCTGCTCGAATGAAAAGGAATTGCTTTACGTCAGTGAGCATCTGGCCGAACTGGTGGTAAAAGAAGTTCACGGTTCAGGAGGCTACGGCATGTTGGTTGGGCCGACATCAAGCAAGGAGCAGATTGCCAACTTCCGCCAAAAACTATTGGCACGACCTTCAAACTATATTGCCCAGCCGACTTTGGCTTTATCGACCGTGCCCACTTTTGTCGATTCAGGAGTTGCACCACGCCACGTCGATCTGCGGCCCTTTGTGTTGTCAAGCGACCGCATTCGCGTCACCACAGGAGGCTTGACGCGCGTTGCTCTCCAAGAGGGGTCACTTGTTGTGAACTCCAGCCAAGGCGGCGGAACCAAAGACACTTGGGTGTTGGAGGATTAACATGCTGGGAAGAACCGCTTCATCACTATTCTGGATGTCCCGTTATGTTGAGCGCGCCGAAAACATGGCACGTTTGTTAGAGGTCGGATACCGCATTTCGCTCATGCCGGGTGCGGTTGAAGGTCACCGCGACGAATGGCGATCCACACTGTCAAGTGCGGCATGTCTTCAAACCTATTTTGAGAAATACCCAGACATTGATGGAGGGCGTGTCGTCAATTTTCTTTTGTTCGATGAAGACAATGCATCAAGTGTCAAATCATGCTTGAAAATTGCCCGCAACAATGGTCGCGCCGTGCGCACCGCCCTCACGCGCGATGTGTGGGAAAGTCTCAATTCAACATGGAATGAGTTGGCGCAAATTGAGCCAAACACCATGACATCTGATCGCCTACCCAATTTTCTGGAATGGGTGAAACAAAAGGCCATGGCCTTTCGAGGCGCATTGCTGGGCACGATGTTGCGAACCGATCCATATTATTTCAGCCAACTCGGAAATTTTATTGAACGCGCAGACAACACGGCGCGCATTCTCGACGTAAAGTATTTCATTCTTTTGCCCCGCGCGAGTGATGTAGGCAGTGAATTGGATGCGCAGCAATGGGCGCAAGTTCTGCGCTCGGTTTCGGCGCACCGGGCCTATCGCTGGTTTTATAAAGACAGCCGCTATAAGCCCTGGCTCGTTTCCGAGTTCCTCATCTTGAAGGAGGAAATGCCAAGGTCACTGCTCTTCACCTATAATTGGATCAATCTGGCCTTGCAGGGTTTGGAAGAGCTTTATGGCAAACGCTATGAGTGCCAAGATATTGCGCAGGAAACCAGAAGACGCCTGAGAGAAAGCAAGATGGAAGAGATTTTTCAAAGCGGCCTTCACGAGTTCTTGGCTGACTTCATGGTGAAAAACATTGCGCTTTCAAAAAGCATTGCGCAAACCTATAACTTTCCGTGATGACAATGCGCCTTGCAGTTAGCCACATTACCCACTTCGAATATGACTCGCGTGTTGACTATGCGGTGCAACGCTTATTGTTAACGCCTCAGAGCTTTGCCTCGCAGCGCGTTGAATCTTGGCGTATTAAGGCACCGGGCATCGATAATGCATTGAGCTATCTCGATGGTTTTGGAAACCGCGTTCATCTGATCACCAGCATGAATATCGATGGCGCATTTGATGTTGTGGCAGAAGGCATAGTCGAATGCAGTGATGCGCAAGGACGCGTTGAAGGCATCGCGGAACTTGCACCAAAAGCCATTTATCTGCGCCAGACAGGCAGCACCTATCCAAGCCAAGAAATGCAACAATTCGTGCAATCGAAGGGATTGGGTGGCCTGAGCAATTTGGCGCTCTTGCACGCGATCATGCAGGCCATCCACCATAAGGTTGCTTACGTTATTGGTGTAACCGATGCTTACACAACTGCTGCCAACGCCTTTGCCAGCGGTGAAGGCGTCTGCCAAGATCATGCCCATATTTTTCTAGGTTTAACCCGTTCGCTCGGTCTGCCGTCGCGTTATGTGACGGGCTATCTGGTGACTGGAATCGGAGCCTCGTCCACCGCGGCTCATGCTTGGGCGGAGGTATTGGTGCCGGATTTGGGCTGGGTGGGTTTTGATGTGGCCAATTGCATCTGCCCCACCGATCAATATGTGCGGGTCGCGGCTGGCATTGATGCTGCCAGTGTTACGCCCATCCGCGGTTCGCGCCGCGGTGGATTGAGCGAAACCATGACAGTTGAAGTCCGCGTCGAGATCGCACAACAATAGCAAGATTTGATTCTGCGGAGAAGGCGATGACATATTGTGTAGGCATGTTGCTGGATGAAGGACTGGTGATGGCCGCCGATACGCGCACCAATGCCGGCTTGGATAGCGTGGGCAAGTTCAAGAAGCTGCATTGCTGGTCTAACCCCGGTCGTGGCGTTTTCACGCTTTTGACGGCTGGCAATCTGGCTGTCACCCAGGCTGTTGTCAGCCTGCTAACTGAACATGCCCATGAAAAGGGCAAAGCCAAAGACCCCGATAATATCTTTGCTGCCAAGACCATGTTTCAGGCGGCAAGGATCGTTGGCCGGGCCGTCCGTGAAGTCCACAAAATTGATGGCGAGGCCTTGGGCGCAAAGGGCGAAGCTTTTGCAGCCAGCTTTATTTTTGGCGGTCAGATTGGCCAAGAAAGGCCACGCCTTTTCCAAATCTACACCGAAGGCAATTTTATAGAGGCCACGCCCGATACGCCATTTTTTCAAATCGGCGAACACAAATACGGCAAGCCCATCCTTGACCGTGTGGCGCGCAACGACATGAAGCTGGGTGATGCTGCCAAAATGATCTTGCTATCGTTTGATTCAACCCTGCGCTCCAATCTCAGCGTAGGCCTGCCCATTGACATGCTCACCTACGAAACCGGCACCTTGAAATTTGAACACACCAAACGCATCGGCCCTGATGATCCCTATTTCAAAATGCTTTCCACCGAATGGTCAAAAGCCTTGCGAATGGCTTTTGCCCAAATTGAGGCGTTTGATATTTGACAGCACGCCGAGCGTTAGTTCTAACTCATCACTTTTTTGAGCTGTAATCTAACGGCCCTCACCAGCCACGTCACAGATTCTTCGAGAAGAACTGGCGCTTCTTTTCGGTCGAGCAACCTTGGATCAGGCCCGAAGACACCCCAAATCGGATGTTTCGGATCATGGCGGCCCGCGCCGAAATCATCTTCGCCTTGCGGAATGGGCGCTTTCTCGATTAAAGGCAGCCTATCCAACTGAACCAGATCCGGCCACATCGCCGAGAGCAATGTTGTTTCAAACAGCCCAGCGTGATCAGGTCCAATTGCCAAACCTTCGATTCGGTTGACGGCAGTTGCAAACACGCAGAAATCGTCTTGCGTCCACTTGGATGAAAGACGGTCAATCATGTCGAGTTGTTCAGGTGGAAAATGCCCCGAAAATAGAACGATCAATTTGAAACCAAAGCTTTTGAGCTTCGCAATGGTGAAATCCAATTGGCTTTCAATCTCAACTGGTTTCTGCATGATTATTGTCCATGGATAATCGCCATGCCCACCGCCTGTGCCATAGTGAAGGGGTGGCAATACGACTCCACCATCCAGCGCTGCCGCGCGCAAGCAAAGACCATGCGATGTTAACGCATCAAGACCCACCGGCAGATGCTCGCAATGCCATTCATAGGTGCCCAGCGGAATGTAAGCAACGGGCCGCTTGGCAACAATGTTCCGCAATTGATAGGGCAGCAGCAGTTCAAACTGCACCTGGGAAAATTGTCCGTTCACTGATAATAATCCCTGACCCAGATATGCGGCGGCAATTGCTCTTTCAGTTCGGATGGAAAAGTTGCACCGTCTGAATAAGCGATGTTCATATCCACCTCTTGAGGGTTCTTCATGCCGGGAATCAGAACAGAAAGTTGAGGTGCACTCATCACATAACGCATCGCGGCCTCTGCCAGTGTTGCGTAATAGGGTTTGCAAAGGTCTTTCAATTTTTCGGTGCGCGCCAATGTCTCGCCAAAACGTTCGCCGCGAAACATGTTGAAGGGCTGTGAACCCGGCTCAAATTTGGCATAGCTATCCTTGGTCCAATTCCCGACCAAGGCCCCAGAGTCGAGCGGCACGCGGGCGATGAACGCCGTATTGGTGCGCCCACCTTCATGAAAAAGCTCGGCTGCTGGGCGTTGTTCAAACAGATTAAATATCACTTGAACCGAATCGACCAATCCAGCAGCAACAAGATCAACACCTTCTTGCGGGCGGTTATCACGCAGCGAAACACCAATCCGATCGATTTTGCCTTCACGCCGCAGTTTCATCAATGTTTCAAGCCAGTCGAGCTCCACCATGGCGCTCGGCATGAAGCTGTGAAGTTGAAACAGATCGATACGCTCAACGCCTAAGCGTCGCAGAGATTTCTCGATATTGTCACGGAGATACCATTCTGGAAAACGGCCGCGCATTTGCGGGGCGTCATCATTTGGCGATGGCCAAATGACGGGGCGGGTTTTGGTGGCAACATAAATCTTGTGGCCCTTCCATGCCCCAATTGCACGCCCCACAACTTCTTCGCTGTGGCCATTGCCATAAAGCTCTGCTGTATCAACAAAATTGATCCCCTTTTCGAAAGCATAGTGCAGGGTCTTGATTGAGGCTTCATCGTCGACCTTGCCCCAATCGCCACCCAATTGCCACGCGCCAAAACCAATCTCGCTGATCTGCCAGCCGGTTCGGCCAAAGCTGCGGTATTTCACTTTCCTTCGCTTTCTGCGGCGGCCTTCTGTGCTGCACGGGCAAGGAACCGTTCATCCATTCTGGTTTGGGCTTCCTTGGTGCCATCATGAAAAGTGCCGAACATCTTATCAAGCGGCAGCGGCCCATCAGCGCCATAGTTGCACTCAAAATATTTATGATGAAGATTGTGGAACATATCTCCGGTTTGCACCGCAAAATCATCAGTCAACACCACGCGTTCGAATCCAGAATGGCTTTGGGCTGGCGTGATCGCCGCGTGCTGCAGATGGAAGATCGCATGGATGGGATGTGATGGAATGACCCAGTGGATCAGAACACCGGAGAAATAGAGAAGGTGCTCGATTGGGTGCATGCTAAGACCAGTGAACGGGCCCACATTCACATTGTTGTGGTGCAGATAATGCGCATATTTATAAAGCGGCCCCCAATGGCTGATCCGGTGAATTGAATAGAAATGCAGTTCACGGAATATTGGAATAAGACACAACATCACCACAAAATAGATCGGGTGTTCTTGTGGGCTGACATAAGGGAAATAGCCGTTGGCATAACCCCACATGGTGACAACTTCATAGGCCGTCCAGATTGGAACAGCGCTGACCACGGTCCAGAAAATATTATCGTAAAGCTGGTTGCGGAACATGAAGATTGGATTGTCCTGCGCCAGCCATTTTGTCGTATATTTCCAATCAGTGCCTTGGGCTTGTTTGACATAGAGCCATAAATGCCAGGCGCCAGCGACAAGAAAAATCAAGATCAAATTGCGTATGAAAATATAAGCGATCCAATCAATGGCAAATGTCTTCATGCTTTCCAGTGCGGGTGTAAAATACGCCCAAGTGATGATCGGCACAGCCATATAGATCACGCCCCAGGGAAAAAAGAATCCGGGATAGCCAAAAACCCACTTCAGAAATGCCATTGGTTTAAATGGCCAGACGAAAACCGGGGCGTAACTCAGCGGTTCATCCGGTTGCCAATCGCCGCGCTTGTTGCGTTTCCCGTCAAATGCTGTTTTCACGAATCTCTCCCATAGATCTTTCGATTTTACCGATGCGCTTTCAGTTCTTGTTGCTGAAATTTCGCTTGAAAACTCTAGACGATGCCGGAGCTTGAACCTGCCACAGCCGGGCGCTCCTTGGCCTTCTCCTTGCGATATCCGCTGGCACGGTAAGTCGCGAAGGGGTGCAGCGCTCCACCTTTGCGCAAACGCGCTTCGCACAAAATCGGCGTTACATCGCTGTTAAACGCTTGCTTCACCAAACGGTGTGCGGCCAATGCGTCACTCTGATCTTGCAACGCGGCAAGTTCGGTGCGGTTGATCAAAGCGGCTTTGACATAGGAGCGTTGAATTTCCATGGCCGAAGAAATCAGGCTTTCAATTGGATCAGTCACGTTGTGTGATTGGTCGATCATATAGGCGGGGTTAAACCCTTTGGCCTTTCGCAGTTCCGCATCAACTAATTCATTGAATACTAAGAACAGCCGGAACGGATCAACCGAACCCGCATCCAAATCATCATCGCCATATTTGGAATCATTGAAATGAAAGCCAGCCAGCTTTTGCACCCGAATGAGACGCGATACGATCTGTTCGATGTTGGTATTGGGCGCATGATGGCCAAGATCAACCAAGCATTTGGCCTTATCGCCAAGCTCCGTGGCGGCCATGAGGCTTGAGCCCCAATCGGCGATCACTGTAGAATAAAAAGCTGGCTCATACATTTTATGTTCAAGAAACACGAGCCAGTTCTTCGGCAGAGCGTCATAGATCTTGGCAAGAGAATTCATATAATCATCAAACACTTTGCCGAGATTGGATTGGCCCGGAAAATTGCTGCCATCGGCAATCCAAACCGTCAGAGCGTTTGAGCCAAGCTGCTGGCCAATTTCAATACATTCAATGTTATGTTCAACGGCTTGTTGGCGCGTGGGTTGTTCGGCATGAGTGAGTGACCCAAATTTGTAAGATTTGGTTTGGCCGGTTTGATCTTGAAATGTGTTTGAGTTGACGCAATCAAAGCCAATTTCGTGCGAAGCCGCTTCCTGGCGAAGCGCTTTATAATCTGAAACCTTGTCCCACGGAAAATGCGGCGAGACTGTTGGCGTAACGCGGGTCAGTTGATTGATCACACCGCAATCTTCTAACTTCTCGTGAATGCCGCGCGGTTCGCCAGGGCCGGGAAAACGCGCAAATCTTGTGCCACCCGTGCCAACGCCCCAGGTCGGCACGGCCACGGCATAAGCCATGGCGCGAGCCGTCATATCTTCAATATTGGTTCCGCGGCGCTCAAGTTGGCGCGCCAGGGCGGCATAGTCTTCCTTGTGTGCGGCCAATGATTTTTCATTTTGGGTGGCGATGAAATCGGGGGCGATGGAAAAAGTCATGGCTGTGTTTACCGCGTAAAGCTATGGGAATTGCCGGCATCAACATTGAGTATGTTGCCGGTGGATTTTGCAGAATGATGCGAGGCGAAGAAATAAATCCCTTCGGCTATATCTTCAGGCAGAACCGAAAGTTTCAACATCGAGCGTTGGCGGTAAACCTCTTCGAGATCATCCTCCGACACTTTGTTGGAAACGGCCCTTTGCTGCCGCCATTCGCCCTGCCATATTTTTGAGCCGCGCAGCACAGCATCGGGATTAACCGTGTTGACGCGGATATGATGTGGCGCACCCTCAAGCGCCAAGCATCGCGCCAGATGAATCTCAGCGGCTTTGGCCGTGCAATAGGCCGACGCACCAGCCGATGCCGCAAGACCATTCTTCGAGGCAACAAAAACGATATTGCCGCCGTTTCCCTGCTTCAACATCAACCTGAACGCCTCGCGCGAAACCAGGAAATAGCCGGTGGCCAGAATGTCGATGTTCTTTTGCCATGTTGCCAATGTCGTATCTTGGATATTCGAAGCCGAAGCAATACCGGCATTTGAAACAACAATATCAACCCCACCAAATTCCAAAACGGTTTTCATAAAACTA
>JAYVXY010000128.1:0-5883 GCA_043784785.1 Aestuariivirga sp.
TTTCTCCATAATCTTCTCGTGTATCAGGCGCTTCCAGCACCGAACCCGAAAAGATCAACGCCGCAAAATCAAACCCAAAACCACGCGTTAAAAAATTGCGCTCACTCTTGGTCCCGTCCCAAGCGAATTTCATGGATTTGTGTGTACGCTATTAGCGTAGTAAAGCCAAGGAAAAACTGCGCACCCACTGCCCGTCACCTCAGCGAAAGCTGGGGCCTAGCTTTGGTTTAGCGTACTCCTCAAGACGAGCTACTCTAGCTTTCCTATTGCTCCCCAACGTTCATTTTCCTGATCGTCTCAAAACTCATAGTTGGGTGGGCGCAATTGTTGAGTATCGCAGAAACTAGCAGCTTCACCGTTCGCTGTCAAGTATAAAATCCTATCAAAGCATAAAAATCGCAAAACCCGTTAACCATCATTAACACTTTACTAACGACCTGTATCATTCCAAGATACGCGCAGATGCGGCGCTTATGAAAATGGTGATGATATGCGTATGTTGAAATTCAATTTGGCGGCCTGCGCGCTGCTGGCATTCACAGGTCTTGCCGTGGCTGAAGATGCCAAGCCCTTGCAAAACACCCCCCACTTCAACACCTGCCGTGACGAAGCCAAGGCCAAGGCTAATGATTATGTGGCTGATTATATCGCCCCCGCCGCCGATGGAGACATGGCCCCCAAGGGCAGTTATATTGCAATTGTCTATGGCCATAAATTTGTGGCTCCGCTGCATCCGCCCGCCAATGGCGATTTGCAACTCCACGGTGTAGGCGAAGTGGTGGCCAGGCGCGCGCAGGTTTACCGCGAAGAGCTGCGACGCTGCTTGGGCTATGTGCGGTTTGATCTGGCGCTCAAACACCGCATCACCATTATTGAATAGGCCAACTGGCCCCGATCACAGTTGACGGCTGGTGCATTTCATTAAACCGGCCAACTCTGCTATGTTGGCCTAAATCAGCAGATCCAGAGGTGATGCCCCATGAACATTCATGCCAAAAATGACTACACCCACATCGTCGAAGCCGATAAGGCCCATGTGTGGCACCACCTTCAGCAACACAAAAAATTTGAAACCACCGACCCTTTGATCATCATCGAAGGTAAGGGCCTGCGCGTTTGGAACCAGGCGGGCCGCGAGCTTTTGGATGCCGTTTCGGGCGGTGTGTGGACAGTCAATGTCGGCTATGGCCGCGTAAAAATTGCCGATGCCGTGCGCGATCAATTGGTGAAGATGAATTATTTTGCCGGCGCCATGGGCTCCATTCCCGGTGCCACCTTCGCCAAGAACCTGATCGAAAAAATGCCGGGCCTCACCCGTGTTTATTATTCAAACTCTGGTTCTGAAGCCAATGAGAAGGCCTATAAGATCGTCCGCCAGATTGCCCACAATAAATATGGCGGCAAGAAATATAAGATCCTGTATCGTGAGCGTGATTATCACGGCACCACAATCACAGCTTTGTCCTCAGGTGGCCAGGAAGAACGCCGCACCAATTATGGCCCCTACACGCCAGGCTTCATTCCTGTACCGCATAATCTGGAATACCGCTCACAATGGGGCGATGTCGAAGATTACGGAATCCGTGCCGCCAACGCCATTGAAGACGTGATCCTGCGCGAAGGTGCAGATACTGTGGGCGGCATCATCCTCGAGCCAGTGGTTGCAGGCGGCGGCGTGATCGTGCCACCCAAGGGCTATTGGGAGCGCGTGCAGGAAATCTGCAAGAAGCATAATGTGCTGTTGATCATTGACGAAGTCGTCTGTGGCTTAGGGCGCACGGGAACCTGGTTTGGCTATCAACAATTTGGTGTCCAGCCTGATATCGTCACCATGGCCAAAGGCGTTGCCTCTGGTTATGCGGCAATCTCCTGCACGGTCACAACCGAGGCTGTGTTCAATGAGTTCAAGGCCGATCCTACTGATCCGATGAGCCACTTCCGCGACATCTCAACTTTCGGCGGTTGCACAGGCGGGCCCGCAGCGGCCATTGCCAATATGGAAATCATCGAGGAAGAAAACCTGCTCGAGAATGTCAAAAACATGGGTGAGTATTTGTTGGATAAACTGCAAGGCTTGGCTGGCAAGCACAAAATCATCGGTCAGGCGCGGGGTTTGGGCCTGTTCCAGGGGTTGGAACTGGTGGCCGACCGCGAAACCAAGGAACCATTGCCGGAAAGCTTGGTGCAAGCCATCGTGGCTGATTGCATGGCAAACTCTGCCGTCATCATCGGCGCCACCAATCGCTCGCTGCCGGGCCTCAACAACACCTTGTGCTTAAGCCCAGCCTATATCGCCACCAAAAGTGATCTCGACGAAGTGGTAGCCGCAATCGATGGCGCGATCACCAGAAAGACCGCTGCAGCCTGAGGGCAGCACAATTTAGGAGCGAATAATCCAGCATTCGGGATTCACATCAGGCCTCAGACTGTTTAGTCTGGGGCTAAGTTGATTCGTGGGCGGGGCGTAGATTTCTTTCTACACTCTTGGGGTTGTGGATGCGAAAACAAGATTGGCCTTATATTCTTGCCGTGGTGCTTGGCTTATCTGCCGCCATTGGCAGCGGGTTTTATATGCTCAGCGGCGGGTCGGCGCCGCTCCTGGCTATTGCCATCGCCATTCTCACACTTGGCATTTCGCAAGCGATTACTTTGGCCTTTGTCGCGCGGCGCTCCGCTGAAACAGCAAATGGCCATGAGGATGCAAGTCAGGATTTTGCCGCCGCAATGCATCATTTCAATGACAGCAACAGAAATATCGAAACTTTGCGCGTAACGCTGGATGAAACCAGAAATGACATGACGCGTGACCGCGATACCGTAGCGCGCGGATTTTCCGAATTGAAAGAAAGCTATTCCAGCCTGCTCGATGAAATGCAGCGCAGCGCCCATATCAAGGCGCAATCCCCAAGCGTTCCACCACAATCAGATTTTGCAGCTTTGCCAAACCCAAATCCATCCACATTTGCAAAGGCAGATCAACCGGTGACTGAGGAGGCCATAACGGCATCTCCGTTCGGTGATCAACTGGCGGTTTCCCTTGAGCCCATTATTGATTTGTCGACGGGCCGCACCGCGCATTACCGGATGTATCTCGCATTGGCCAATGAACAAGGCGGAGAACTGGCATCTGATCTTTTCCTGCATCATGCTGAAAGAATTGGGGCAAGACCTGCGCTGGATATATTTGTGGCGCGCGAGGCTGATATTCTGTTGCGCAGGCTGCGCCAACGCGATCCGCAACTCAATATTTTTATGCCGATTGGCACGTCAACCTTGGCTTCGCCTGATTCAATTGCGCAAATCAACGCCGACCGAAAAATCGCAGCCGATGTTGCTGCTGGTTTGGTTTTTGAATTGCCCCATGCCGTGCTGGCAGGCTTGACCGAACAGGCACTGGAAGGATTGGCGGCACTGGCGCGCCATGGGGCTCGTTTCGCGCTGTCCAATGTCTCAATCGCAGGTCTTGATCTCGTCGCCATGAACACGCTGAATGTGCGTTTTGTCGGCTTGGATGCTTCGGCCATCGATGCTGTGAATGGCCCATCATTGGCTTTGGCCAGCTTCACGCAAACCGCCAGAGCTTCGCGCGTGCAAATGGTAGTGACAGGTGTTGTCGACCAGCGCATGATTGGCAAATTGCCACAAGTCACCAGGCTTGTTTCCGGCCCTTGTTTTGCGGCACCCCGCCGTGTGAAAAAAGAAGTGGCGGAACATGTGACATCTGATTTCCACGCCGCCGCCTAATTGAGATGAAAGATCTTTCGCGAAGCTTTCCTATCTGGTTCTGTGATATTTGGGGCGTTGTGCATGACGGCATTTCGCCTTTTCCAAAAACAGTGGCCACACTTGCAAAACACCGCGACAGTGGTGGCTGTGTCATCCTCGTCACCAATTCTCCCAACACGTCACCCAGTGTTACAAAGCATCTTGACCAGATTGGTGTCGCCCGTGAGGCCTATGATGCTGTCGTAACATCCGGCGATGTCACGCGTAGCCTGATCACGAAATTCGGTGGCGGCAAGATTTATCATATCGGCACACCACGCGATTATTCAATTTTTGAAGGGCTTGAAACAACGCGGGTTGCATTGGATGACGCAAAATCGGTTGTGTGCAGCGGGCTGTTTAATGAGAACACCGAAACAGCGGATGACTATCTGCCATTACTCACCGAAATCAAACAACTTGGCCTGACCATGATCTGCGCCAATCCAGATAAGGTCGTGCGCAAAGGCAGCCAGTTGATTCCTTGTGCTGGCGCATTGGCCGAAGTCTATGCCGATATTGGTGGAAAAACTCTCATGGCGGGCAAACCCTATTTGCCAATCTATGAGTTAGCCAAAGTCACATCTGAACAGATGATCGGCAAGCCCATCGATAAAAGCCAGATTCTCGCGATCGGCGATGGCCCCGCAACCGACATTAAAGGTGCAGCAGATTTTGGCGTGTCGTGTGTGCTTATCACCGGCGGCATCAATACAAGCGACAATATAATTGTTGAGGTCAAGAACGCAGTTTCCCATGCCCAAATTCTGCGCAGCATGGTCGAGCTAGACTGGACTTGAAGTTTTGGCTATGGCGGCAGCCATGAATGTGTTCTTGCAATCTGATCAATTCCCTAAAATCTCGCGCGGCGCTGTCGTGGCCATTGGCAATTTCGATGGGCTACATCGCGGCCATCAGCAACTTCTCGGTATCGCTCGAGATCATGCCAAAGCCCATAACAGGCCTTGGGGCATTCTGACATTTGAACCGCATCCAAGAACGTTTTTCCGCCCTGCCGAGCCGGTCTTTCGTCTCACCCCACATCCGCTCAAAATGCGATTGGTCTCAGCCTTTGGTGCTGATTTCGCAGCCAGCGTAGAATTCAATGATGCATTTGCCAATTTGACCGCTGATGAATTTATCGTTTCCCAATTGGTTGAACGGCTGGGCGTTTCGCATGTCATTACGGGGTATGATTTTCATTTCGGCAAGGGCCGCAAGGGCGGGCCTGAAAACCTGCGCGAACTGGGTGCCAAATATGGCTTTGGTGTTACCGTCGTTGATCAAGTAACCGACGATGGCGATGGCCATGCGCCTTTCTCATCAAGCTCAATTCGCACATCGTTGCGCCGTGGCCATCTGCGCGCTGCCGCAAATGAATTGGGTTATCAATGGATCGTAATGGGTGAAGTGGTGCCAGGCGACCAGCGTGGCCGCACCATTGGCTTTCCAACAGCCAATATCATTCTCGACCCCGGTGCTGAACCGTTTCGCGGCATCTATGCCGTCACCGCCCGCGATGCGTCTTCGCCGCCACAAACACTGAGCTGGCAAGGGGCTGCCTATTTTGGTGACAGGCCAACTTTCGACACCAAGCGCACATTCCTTGAAGTCTATTTGCTCGATCAAACCATCGATCTTTACGGCAAAACGCTGATGGTCAATTTCGTCGATCTCATCAGGCCAGACAAAACCTTCAAAGGCGTGGACGAACTGGTCACGCAAATGCATGCGGACTGTGCCGAGGTGCGCAAAGTTTTAGCCAGTGATGGGGTGGAGAGTTTTCCGCTTCGGGTTTTGCAATCGCAGGGAAAGATATAGTTCTCTCCTAAACTGTCATTCCCGCGAAAGCGGGAATGACGATAAACCCCAACAAAACCCCGTCACCCCAGCGAAGGCTGGGATCCCGCTTTCTCTCTATTTCTTAATGCTTATGATCCTTCGCTGGGTCTAGAGCATCGCACTTTCAGTTGAATCCATAGCCTGCTGCTTCGAAGAAGTTTGAGCATTCTTGGGGGGAAAACAGAGTGCATATGTTGCCGATGGCTTTCCACAGATCATCGATGCTTCTGGCGGCAGTTGCGCGCAGATGGGCTTTGAGTTTTGAGAAGGCCATCT
>JAYVXY010000129.1:0-5836 GCA_043784785.1 Aestuariivirga sp.
TTGGATTGATTTGCCTGAGCGTTATGGGCCTAGGACCACCGTATTCAATCGCTTCAACCGGTGGCGCAAGGCAGGCGTCTGGGACAGGTTGATGGATGCTATCATCGCAGCCCATGAAACACGGGGTAATGACGTGCAGATGATTGATTCAACGTCTGTGCGGGTTCATCAACAAGCTGCTGCCCAAAAAAACAGAATGGAGATTATCATATCGGTCGCAGCAGAGGCGGGTTGAACACCAGGCTGCATCTGCGCGTGAACGGTCGTGGTTTGCCCCTGCAACTTGAACTCTCGGTGGGAGAAGCACACGACGCGCCGATGGCGGCATACTTGCTCAAAACCTACCTGCGGGAACAAGCCTGCTTGCTGATCGCGACTATGACGCAAACTGGATCAGAGAATTGATTTACCAGCAGAGATGCGCGCCCGTTATCCCGCCAAAATCAAACAGATGCGACTTCATCTACTTCAGCAAACGGCAATACAAAAAGCGCAATCTGGTTGAGGGGTGTTTCAACAAACTCAAACAGTTCGGCCAAGTCGCAACCCGCTATGACAGACACGCCTCAGATTATCTCGCCTCGCAAAGCTCGCCGCTATTCGATTGTGGCTTCGCTTTTATGGGTCTACAGCCTATATATAGTTTTCTTTTAACCAAACAAATATCTTGATCATATTGATCTCGTCGGGATCAGATATTTTTGTGGATTGCTGAGATCTATTGAAACGACAGCGTCAGTGCAAAATTTGTTGCAAGAATATCTTCGTACGTGGACTTCGTGGATTCGAAAAGAATTCTTTCGGTGAGTTCGATTCAACGATCTGGCCTTGATCCATAAAGATCACCCTATCGGCAACCTGTTTGGCAAAACCCATTTCATGGGTGACCACCAGCATGGTCATGCCACCTTCAGCCAAATCAACCATCACCTCAAGAACCTCCTTGATCATTTCAGGGTCAAGGGCCGATGTTGGTTCATCGAATAGCATGATCTTCGGCTTCATGCAGAGTGAACGGGCAATGGCCACACGTTGTTGCTGGCCACCTGAAAGTTGGCCCGGATATTTCAGGGCCTGCTCTGGAATTTTAACGCGCTTGAGAAATTGCATGGCCTGTTCTTCAGCTTGCGCCTTGGGCATTTTGCGCACCCAGATCGGGGCAAGCGTACAATTTTCCAGAACCGTCAAATGCGGAAACAGATTGAAGTGCTGAAACACCATGCCCACTTCGCGGCGCACCTCGTCAATATTTTTGAGATTGTTAGTGAGTGGGATACCATCCACGAAAATATCACCCTTCTGGTGTTCTTCCAGACGGTTGATACAGCGGATCAAGGTCGATTTTCCTGAGCCTGATGGCCCGCAGATCACGATGCGCTCGCCGCGTGCCACATCAAGATTGATATCGCGCAACACATGGAACGGGCCATACCATTTTTCCATATTGCGAATTTCGATTGCCGCTTTACCTAAATTGTCAGTCATCAGAAATTCACCTCTTATATCCGGTATTCAGGCGGCGCTCGACAAAGGCCGAATAACGCGACATCGCAAAACAGAAGACCCAGTAAATCACAGCAAGCGTGAAGTATCCGGTATTGCCGGTTTGCGGCGAGGCCCATTTGGCATCGTTGAAACTGGCCAACACAATGTTGAGCAAATCGAAAATTCCAATCACGCTGACCAATGCCGTATCCATAAACAGGCCAATGAAACTGTTGACAATGGACGGAATAACGATGCGCAAAGCTTGCGGCATCACGACCAGTCCCATCATTTTCCAATAGGGCAAGCCAAGCGCTTTAGCGGCTTCATATTGTCCCTTGGGGATGGCCTGCAAACCACCACGCACAACTTCGGCCATATAAGCTGAAGAAAACAACGTTATGCCCACTACGGCGCGCAGCAACTTGTCAATATTGACGCCCGGCGGCATGAACAGTGGAAACATCACACTCGCCATGAACAACACCGTGAGTAGGGGTATACCGCGCACCAATTCGATAAAGGCAATGCTTAAGGCTTTGACAGCAGGTAAATCAGATTGCCGGCCCAGCGCCAAAAGAATGCCCAACGGCAGGGAGACAACAATACCGATAATGGAAAGCAGCAGAGTGACCAATAACCCGCCCCATTGTGTAGTCTCAACATAGGGCAAGCCGAACCTGCCGCCCATGAGCAACACGAATGAAATGAACGGGTAAAGCACAAAGAAAAAGATGGCGTTCAGCCCTTTTCGCGGGATTGATGGGATCAACAACCCCGCCATACTCAAGCCACCAAGCAGCATGACAATATTAACGCGCCAGCGTTCATCTGCTGGATAAAATCCATAAGTCCATTGTTGCACATGAGCCCAAGCATAGGGCCAGCAAGCGCCCAAGCCTTCGCCAGCACAGGCCTCGCGGTCGGTTCCCGACCAGACAGCCGTGAACACAGCCCAATGCAAAATCGAATAGGCCACCCAGGCGATCAAGATGCTCAGGATGATAGTCGCTAATGCTTCAAGCGGCGTTGGAAATAATCTGGCGCGAAAAAAAGCAATCCACCCCGTTGTGCTGGAAGGGGGTGGCAGCTGCGGCGCATTTTCGGTTCTGAGATAAGCGACGTTTGCCATATTAGCGTTCCACCAGTTTCATGCGGGAATTGAACCAGTTCATGAACGCTGCAGTGAGCAGGCTGAGGCTAAGATAGACCACGATCCAGATAATCACGACCTCAATCGACTTGCCAGTTTGATTGATAGTTGTGCCGCCCGTATAAAGTAAATCCGGAAACCCAATAGCGATAGCCAGCGTGGAATTTTTGGTGAGATTCAGATATTGGCTGGCCAAGGGTGGAATGATAACGCGGAAAGCCTGCGGGATTATAACCAGCCGCAAAACTTGATTGTGGCGCAAACCCAAGGCGCCTGAAGCTTCGCTTTGGCCGCGTGAAACGGATTGGATGCCCGATCTGACAATTTCAGCGATGTTGCTGGCCGTATAAACTGAAAGACCCAGAACCAAGGCCACAAACTCGGGCACCATGGTGGCACCGCCGCGAAAATTAAAACCCGCCCTTTCTGGAAAGTCAAAATGAATGGGCCACCCCATAATTGCCAAACCTATGATCGGGGCCGACACAATGGCCGCGATTGAAACCCAGACGGTTGGGAATGTCTGGCCGGTGTTTTCCTGACGTTTTTTTGCCCAGCGCGCGAGCAAGAAACTGCTGATGATCGCGGCGATCAGCAAGACAAGTGAAACAACAGCACCGCTGTCAAAGCTAGGAGCGGGAATAACCACGCCACGATTGCTGATAAATACCGAGCCAAAAATACTGATGGCATCGCGCACGCCCGGCAGTGGCTTCAACACCAGTGAATACCATACCAAAAGCTGCAACAGAAGCGGTATGTTTCGAACGATCTCGACATAGGCTAGTGCTACATTTGAAACCAGCCAATTTTTTGACAGCCGCATAATCCCAATCAAAAAACCGAGCATAGTCGCAAAAATGATCCCGACCACAGCCACCAAAACAGTATTGAGAAAGCCAACAATAATGGCCCTTCCATAAGACGACGACGACGAATAAGAGATCAAGGAACTGCTCAGATCAAAACCAGAAGACTTATTCCAAAAATCATAACCGAAATTCTGGTTCAGCCTGGTCAGGTTGGCCTGGGTGTTAACAACAATTTCGTAAAGGCCCCAGGCAAGCAAAAGCACAACAGCAAGCTGGCTGGCAATGCCGCGCCACCTTGGGTCATACAGCCACGATGCCGAACTTTGGTCGGCCACGCTTTTGTCAATATCTTTGCTGGACATGATTTGTCAAAAAAGGAAGCCCGCGGTTAAGCGGGCTTCCAAATCAATATCAGCGAATTGGCGGAGCGTATTGCAGGCCGCCATCCTTCCACAAGGCATTCTTGCCGCGCGCAATTTTCAGCTTGGTGTTCAAGCCCACATTGCGCTCAAAAATTTCAGAGTAATTGCCGACTTGCTTGATTGCGTTATAAGCCCAATCTGGGCCAAGGCCTAAGCCCTTGCCGAAGTCATTGGCGGCATCCGTGCCATCCGTGTTTTTTACACTGACTGACAGCAACCGCTGAACTTCCGGGTTCAATGATTTCTTCGATTCATCAACATTGGCTGATGTCACACCCAATTCTTCAGCAGTCAGCAAAGCAAAATATGTCCACTTTATAACAGAGAACCATTGATCATCGCCCTGACGAACCACAGGACCCAGCGGCTCCTTTGAAATGATTTCAGGCAGAACCACATGATCATCCGGGTTCGGGAACTTCAGACGCTCAGCATAAATGCCAGACTGGTCAGTGGTGTATACGTCGCAGCGCCCATCCTGATAGGCCTTCAAAACTTCTTCTTCCTTTTCAAAAGCCACAACCTTGTATTCCATCTTGTTAGCTTTGAAATAGTCAGCGAGGTTCAATTCCGTGGTGGTGCCCGTTTGCGTGCAAACCGAAGCGCCACCCAATTCTTTTGCCGATTTAATATTTAATTTCTTTGGCACCAGAAAACCTTGGCCGTCATAATAGGTCACACCTGCAAACTGCAGGCCCAAAGTCGTATCACGGCTCATGGTCCACGTGGAGTTGCGCGAGAGCACGTCAATTTCACCTGATTGGAGGGCGGTGAAACGTTCCTTAGCTGAAAGCGGTGTATATTTCACTTTCGTTGCATCGCCCAGAACGGCAGCGGCAACAGCCCTACAAAAATCAACGTCGAGTCCAGTCCAGTTGTTCTTGTCGTCCGGATTTGAAAATCCGATCAAGCCTTGGCTGACACCACATTGAACAAAACCTTTGGCTTTCACAGTATCTAGCGTCCCGGCATGCGCCGCAGCTACCGACACTGATGCAGCCAATGCGCCCAGCAAAAATTTGAAAAATTTCATGCGACTCTCCTCGTTTATTGTTCTAGCTCAGAACGGACTTATCCGCCTCACCTGTAGTTCTTGGCGGCAACACAAGCGCGAAATGGCGCGCACGTCAATAACAGCCTTTCGAGGCAAAACTTGAGGTACTCTTTAGTTTTTTAACGCAAAGAATTCTGGCTGTGAAACGGAAAGCTGTTTGACCCACCATCGGCACTGAACATTGACCCATGGCTTTGGAAACTAAGAGTTTGCATCGGTTAAAGCTTCCAGATCTTCCTTTACCCCGTCCAAGATCATCAACACCACAAATCGGCCATCTCGTAGGCGGCGTTCCACTGCATCTGTGAAATCGTGTTCTGACAAGCTGTCACCATCACTGGTGGCATTCGACACCATTTGCCAGAGCGATAGGTCGGGCTGCTTTTGCGCCTTGCGAACGGCATTTTGCAAATCGTCATAGTGCCAACCCTGCATCGCCCGTGCATAATCCAACGCTTGCACCACCACTTCACGGCGGGCTTGGGGGCTACGGACGAGCTTACATTCACCGAGGACAATGCCACCTAAAGGTGTCATCCAGAGATTGTCGAGAGAACCCGCCAGTACGGTTAGCTCCGTGCAGATGGAAACAAGTGGCGTAAAAGCAGGTTCAATCTCCTGCATCGGCAGCAAGCTAGGGTGCTGGTGCACCAAGTCTTGCAGGAATTCTTCGCGCCTATCGCCGCTCGCCCCATGTTGGCCCAGTTTGATGCGTTTCAGCGGAAGAACGCCATTGCTGGACGTGACTGTCAAAACTTGGCAGTTGCGAGAAGAGTTCGACATCTAATCCCCGAAGTCTGAATATGGGGAGAACCTAGTAGCCGCCGTCATTGATGTGGACGGGTATTTCTGAATCACTGTGGCTGATCAGCAGCGATGGAGGTGATTCGTGGCCGGGAAAGAGATTGCC
>JAYVXY010000130.1:0-5743 GCA_043784785.1 Aestuariivirga sp.
ATTTCTTAGCGGTTGTGGTATCAACAATGTGCCGACTTACCAACAGGCGATGAATGCCAAATGGGGCGAGGTGCAAAATCAATATCAGCGCCGCGCTGACCTTGTGCCCAATCTGGTTGAAACTGTGAAAGGCTATGCCGCGCAGGAAAAAGATGTATTGACCGCCGTTGTTGAAGCCCGCGCCAAAGCCACGCAAATGACTTTGCCAGCCGATATCATCAACAACCCCGAAGCCTTCAAGAAATATCAGGATGCGCAGGGCCAGCTTTCCCAAGCGCTGGGCAAATTGCTGTCGATCACCGAAGCCTATCCGGATTTGAAATCAAACCAGAACTTCCTGGCCCTGCAATCACAATTGGAAGGCACGGAAAACCGGATTGCCGTTTCACGCAAAGATTATATCGAAGCCGTGCAGGTCTATAATACCGAACTCGTGACCATCCCCGGCCGTTGGTGGGCCTATTGGTTCTATCCCACGGCAAAGCCAGCCGAAACCTTCGCTGCGGCACCGGGCTCCGACACAGCACCCAAAGTTGATTTTAATAAGCCTAAGGCTTGATCATGTTGCGCTTGCGGGTCGCGATACTTTTCATTGCGGCCCTGTTTGCCATCACCACGGCTTGGGCAGAACCGAACTTTCCACAATTAACCACAAGCCCGGTGGTTGATGCCGCCAACGTGCTTGGTGAAACCCAAGCCGTGATCATCGGCAATCATCTGAAAGATTATGAATCATCCAGTGGCCATCAAATTGCGGTGGCCACTGTGCCAACCCTTGAAGGCTATGACATCCGCGACTATGGCAACCGCCTCTATCGCAAATGGGCTTTGGGTGACAAGACGCGCAATGACGGAGTGTTAGTTCTTGTGGCTCCCAATGAGCACAAGGTTTCAATCGAAGTGGGGTATGGCCTTGAGGGCGATCTCACCGATGCCATGTCATCGATCATCATCCAAAATGCCATGGTGCCGCGTTTCAAGGCCGGCGATTATGCGGGCGGGGTGAATGCCGGTCTGGATGACATTCAAAAAGTCATTGGCGGGCAGGGCGATGTTGTGGTGCAGCGGGTGCAGAATCAATCAGCACTCACCACACAAGATGTTTTGCCTTTCGTCATCTTCTTCATCGTTGTTGTGATCATCTTGATGAACGCGTCGCGCGGGGGTCGGGTGATTTTCATTCCAGGCGGCGGCGGATTTGGCGGTGGTGGTTTTTCAGGCGGCGGCGGTGGCTGGTCGGGCGGGGGCGGAAGCTCTGGCGGCGGCGGCGCGTCGGGCGGGTGGTAGTAATGAACCATGAGGTTTCAAAAGCTGACCGACATCGGGTGATTGCCGCCATCAAACTGGCAGAGACACATACCAGCGGTGAGATCATCGTCGTGGCGGCCAAGCAGAGCGATGATTATGTGCATGTGCCCATTCATATCGCTGCCGGAACGGCTTTGGCCGTGCCATTCATGCTGCCATGGCTCGCCCGTCTGTTCCCTTGGGCAACGGTCTCACTGTGGTGGGTGTTTGCCATTCAACTGCTTGTATTTATCGGCGTGGCGTTGGTGCTGAGCCATAATTGGTTTCGTTATCTGGTTACACCGCGCAAGCTGATGCACAAATATGCCCATCGCAACGCGGCCACACAGTTTCTAGCCTTTAACACCCATGGCACTGGTGGACGCACCGGTGTGCTAATTTTCGTTTCGCTACTGGAACGTTATGTCGAGATCATTGGCGACACGGCAATTGCCACTCAGGTGAAGCGGGAAGATTGGCAAAGGATTGTCGATCAAATGCGGCCAATTCTGAAAGACCAGAGGCTTTGCGATGCACTGGTTTTGGGCGTTGAACACTGTGGCACGACTCTGGCCAAACATTTTCCGCCCAACTCCCTAAACCCCAATGAACTGCCTGATCATTTTATTGTGTTGGGTTAGCCAATCCGCATGCTCAAAGTGGAAGTTATCGGCATTGAATATGATTGCTTTTTACTTATTTGCTTTGCTGCAACGCACTCGCTAAAAGGCAGTTGCATTTTTGTTTAAGGTATAGCGAATGTCAAATTCCAAACCTGTTGCGCGCCCCTTATCGCCGCATCTTCAAATCTATCGTCCGATGCTGTCGATGACCATGTCGATTCTGCACCGGATCACCGGAGTAGGGCTGGCCATCGGCATGATCGGTCTGGTCTGGTGGTTCACTGCCGCGTCGATTTCAGATTTATATTTTGGCTTGGCGCAGGCGGTTTTTTATCATTGGTTTGGCCGCCTCGTTCTATTTGGTTTCACCTGGGCCTTGATCCACCACATGCTGGGTGGCTTTCGCCATTTCATTTGGGATACAGGCCGCGGCTTCGAACTTAGAACTGTTGAATGGCTGGTGCGCGCCAATGTGATCGGTTCGGTTCTTCTCACCATAATCATTTGGGTGATCGGTTATGGGGTGCGGGCATGAGCATGCGCAGTGAATTAAGCAAGGTGCGGGGCTTAGGCTCGGCCAAATCCGGCACCGAACATTTTTGGATGCAGCGTGTGACGGCGATTGCCAATGTGCCCCTGGTGATATTCCTGATGTGGTTTATCATTTCCCATCTGGGTGCAGCGCGTGATGATGTGCTGGCCTCAATCAGGCATCCATTGGTGGCAATTTTCCTGGTGCTGAGTTTTGCATCGATCCTGATGCATATGCGGCTGGGCTTGCAAATGGTGATTGAAGATTATGTGCACGGGTCTGCAAAATTTGCGGCACTGCTTGCCAACACATTTTTCGCTGTGGTTATGTTTGCAGCCGCCACCTATGCAATCTTGAAAATGAGCTTTGGAATTTGATGGCTTCTTCTTATCCGATTACCGATCATACATTTGATGTTGTTGTTGTGGGTGCCGGCGGTTCTGGCTTGCGCGCTGCCCTTAGTGCTTCACAAGCGGGACTGAAAACCGCCTGCATCACCAAGGTGTTCCCAACACGCTCGCACACTGTTGCGGCGCAAGGCGGCATTGCAGCTTCACTCTCAAACATGGGCCCAGATAGCTGGCAGTGGCACATGTATGACACCGTAAAGGGTGCCGATTGGCTGGGCGACCAAGATGCCATTGAATATCTGGTGCGCAATGCGCCAACTGCGGTTTACGAGCTTGAACATTTCGGAATGCCTTTCTCGCGCACGCAAGAAGGCAAGATTTACCAGCGCCCATTTGGTGGCATGATGCAGAATTTTGGCGAAGGCCCGCCCGCCCAGCGCACATGCGCTGCTGCAGATCGCACCGGCCATGCCATGTTGCACACTCTTTATGGCCAGAGCCTGCGTTATGACACGACGTTCTTCATTGAGTATTTTGCGCTTGATTTGATCATGGATAATGGCACTTGTGTGGGTGTGATGGCGCTGTCGATGGAAGATGGTACCATTCACCGCTTCCGCGCCGAGCAAACCATCATGGCCACAGGCGGTTATGGTCGCGCCTATTTCTCGGCCACCTCGGCCCACACCTGCACGGGCGATGGCAATGCCATGGTGCTACGCGCGGGTTTGCCGTTGCAAGATATGGAATTTGTGCAGTTCCACCCCACCGGGATTTATGGCGCGGGCTGCCTGATCACAGAGGGCGCACGTGGAGAAGGTGGCTATCTCACCAATTCGGCGGGCGAGCGGTTTATGGAGCGTTATGCACCATCGGCAAAGGATTTGGCCTCACGCGATGTGGTTTCACGTTCGATGACCATGGAAATCCGCGAAGGCCGCGGCGTGGGCCCGCAGAAGGACCACATTCACCTGCATCTGGAGCATCTCGACCCCAAGGTACTGCATGAACGCCTGCCTGGGATTTCTGAAAGTGCCAAGATTTTTGCCGGCGTTGATGTGACCAAAGAGCCGATTCCGATCCTGCCGACGGTCCATTACAACATGGGTGGCATTCCCACCAATTATCATGGTGAGGCTTTGGCTGGCGACAAGAAGGACCCGGAGAAAACTGTGCCGGGCCTGATGGCCGTGGGCGAGGCGGCCTGTGTTTCCGTACACGGAGCAAATCGTCTGGGCTCCAACTCGCTGATCGATCTTGTGGTGTTTGGCCGCGCCGCTGGATTGCGTTGTGCTGAATTGCTCAAGGGCGGCAAGTCGCAGGCCGAATTGCCCAAGGGCGCTGGCGATGACGCGCTGGCGCGGCTCGATAAGTTCCGCAACGCCAAAGGCGGCACGTCGACGGCAATGCTGCGCCTGCAAATGCAGCGCGCCATGCAGGAAGATGCTGCCGTGTTCCGTACCGGCGAGACCTTGGCCTCCGGCGTCAAGCGCATCGCGGATGTGTGGAAGGTTGTTGGCGATATCGCCGTTACCGACCGTTCGCTCATCTGGAATTCCGATCTCATTGAAACGCTGGAATTCGACAATCTCATTGTGCAGGCCGCAGTAACGGTCGAAGGCGCGCTGGCGCGCCAAGAAAGCCGCGGCGCCCATGCCCGCGAAGATTTCCCCAAGCGCGATGACAAGAACTGGATGAAGCATACATTGTCTTGGGCCGATGGTGCGAAGAAGCAAGTGAAACTCGGCTATCGCCCTGTGCATGATTATACGATGAGCAAAGATATCGAATACATCAAGCCCAAGGCGCGGGTTTATTAGGAAACGGTAATGGTCGCATTCACTCTCCCACAAAACTCCAAACTCCAGCCCGGTAAGGTTCACCCCATGCCGGCGGGAACAAACATCCGCGAATTCAAAATCTATCGCTGGAATCCGGATGATGGCAAAAATCCGCAGGTTGATACTTATAGTATCAACATGGATGAGTGCGGGCCGATGGTGCTTGATGCACTGATCAAAATCAAGAATGAGCAAGACCCCACGCTCACCTTCCGCCGTTCCTGCCGCGAAGGGATTTGTGGCTCATGTGCCATGAATATTGATGGTGCCAACACGTTGGCCTGTTTGAAATCCTGCGATGATGTGAAGGGAGCTGTGCGCATTTATCCATTGCCGCATATGCCTGTGATCAAAGATCTGGTGCCTGATCTCTCGCGCTTTTATGCGCAGCATCGTTCAATCGAACCATGGCTTAAAACCACCACGCCAACACCACAAGCCGAATGGCGACAGAGCGAAAAAGAACGTGCCTTGCTTGATGGGCTTTATGAATGCATCCTCTGCGCCTGCTGCTCAACATCCTGCCCATCCTATTGGTGGAATGGCGATCGCTATTTGGGCCCTGCTGTTTTGTTGCAAGCCTATCGCTGGCTGATCGATTCACGCGATGAAGCCGCAGGCGACCGCCTTGATAATCTGGAAGACCCGTTCCGGCTCTATCGCTGTCACACCATTATGAACTGCGCCAAGGCTTGTCCCAAGGGGCTGTCTCCGGCCAAAGCCATTTCTGAGATCAAGAAGATGATGGTGGAACGCCGGGTTTGATGAAGAGCACGGATGATCTGGCGAAATTGCGTGCTGAGATTGATGAGGTCGATGCAGCGCTTTTTGCTCTGATCGCCCGGCGCTTTGGAATTGTAGATCGAGTCATCGCCGTAAAACAGCGTGACGGCCTGCCAGCAGCGATCCCTGACAGAATTGAGGAAGTGGTCAAAAACGCACTTGAGCGCGCCAAATCCACCGCCGTGCCCCTGCCGCTTGTCGAGCAATTATGGCGTGAAATCATTGCTGCGACGATTCATTATGAAGAACAAGCGTTCAAACCGTCCGCAACCGTTGATGACGGTAGAGCCTAATCACGGCCCCGCACTTGCAAAGCTTTAAGCAAAG
>JAYVXY010000131.1:0-5736 GCA_043784785.1 Aestuariivirga sp.
ACATCAATGGAATAATGCGGCGCATATTGAACCGCATCGAGATAGACAATGGCACCCGCAGCTTTTGCTTGCTTGGCAAACTGCGCCGCATCATGAACTGTGCCAGTGCAATTGGAAGCCATGCCCATGGCCAGCAGCTTGGTCTTGCTGCTCAGGACTTTGGTCAGAGCATCGGCTGGAAACTCATAGGTCTCCGGATCAAACTCCATCCAGCGCACGACTAATCCCAAATCATCAGCCAGCAACAGCCATGGTGAAATATTGGCCTCATGATCCATGCGGCTGAGGACAATCTCATCACCCTTTTGGAACCGCTTGCCCAAACAGCGCGACATATGCAGGGTCAACGTGGTCATGTTCTGGCCAAAAATAATTTCTTCCGGCGTGGCCGCATTGTAAAAATCCGCACAGGCCTGGTGAGCTTCGCTCACCATTTGGTCAGCCGCCTTGGTGGTTACGAAATAGCCACCCAGATTGGCATTGTGCTGCACCAGCGTTTCCACTGTGCGATCAATAACCCGCTGCGGAACCTGCGTTCCCGCTGGATTATCGAAATAAACCCGGCCTTTACCCGCATCTTGCAGTGCCATCGCCGGAAACTGGCTGCGCACGGCTTCAACATCAAAATGTGACTTCAATTCAGATTCTCCCTGTGCCTTGCTTTAGCTTGACGCGGCACTTGTCTCAACAGTCGGTTTCGGGCATGTGCATGTCGCGCTAGTGATGAGATTTTTAACAATCAGCTTATAGTTTGGCTGACCAAAGCAATTCTGGAGTGCCGTGATGAGCGACGAAGGCGAACTTGATCTGAATTCCCTCAATGATGAGGAACTGGTTCAGCAAATCCACGATGATCTCTATGACGGCCTCAAGGAAGAAGTGGAGCAGGGCGTTCACATTCTCCTCGCCCGCAATTGGACACCTTATAGAACTTTGACTGAAGGCCTGGTTGAAGGCATGCGCATTGTGGGCGTCGATTTCCGTGATGGTATTTTGTTTGTGCCGGAAGTTTTGCTGGCTGCCAATTCCATGAAGGCCGGAATGGCGATTCTGCGTCCGTTGCTGATTGCCACCGGAGCGCCCCGTTTGGGCAAAATGATTATCGGCACCGTCAAGGGCGATATTCACGACATTGGTAAAAACTTGGTCGGCATGATGATGGAAGGCGCAGGCTTTGAAGTGATCAACCTGGGCATCAACAACCCAGTTGAAAATTATTTGAAGGCAATTGACGAGCACCAGCCCGATATTGTCGGCATGTCAGCATTGCTCACCACCACCATGCCCTATATGAAGGTTGTGATCGACACGATGAAGGAAAAAGGCATTCGTGATGATTATATCGTTCTTGTTGGTGGTGCCCCACTGAACGAAGAGTTTGCCAAGGCTGTGGGCGCTGATGCCTATTGCCGCGATGCGGCAGTGGCGGTTGAAACCGCAAAAAGCTTCATGGCCCGCAAGCACAATCAATTGCCTGCGTAATCGCAATTATTCGAATCTATTGGGCGTGGTTTTAGGATTGCGCCCTATTTCAGGATATTCGCAATCTTGTTGGCATCCGATATGAGGCCATCGGTGATGAACTGCATTGCAGTCAACACACCAACAGCCATGATGCTTGCGATCAAGCCATATTCAATAGCCGTGGCCCCAGTTTCATCGCAAAAATAAGCTCGCATACAATCTCTCCCTGAACTTGGATGTTCATGCCGAACCTTGACCAGCCAATCAAATCTGTGACCGAGCCTATCGTTGAGAACTTAACGACCATTAAAGCCGAACCAGAAGATTTGAGAGGAAGTGAGCCGCTTTTGCTAACGTCTCGGCTCTAGGTTAACAACAGTCTAATGCAGCGCTTGCGCCATCAAATAGAAAAAGGGCGCTGCATGGCAACGCCCTTTCCTGAATAATACGCAGCGGAGATGAAAACGCACTCCGCCGCAATATATATTACTTCAATGCAGCGCCGATGTTGTTGAACTTGGTGACCAGAGCACCAGTGATGTATGGCATTGCTGTGAGCAAGCAAACAGCCATGGCGGCAGCGATCAAGCCGTATTCGATGGCGGTTGCGCCGGATTCGTCTTTAATGAACTTCTTCATGATTTTACTCTCCAAAAAAATGTTTACAGCACCTATCCCCAGTCCTTGCGAAAGCTTGGTTTCCAGTGGATATGTACCCAAACTACGCGACACGTATTAACGCGAGTTAAAATCACTCGGTCGAATTGTGCCTATCGCTAAAATTTTGCGCGTCTCACCAAAACATGGTTAACATCTGGCAAACGGAAATCGATATGACCACTCTAGATCTTGGCCCTTCTGACCATTATGCCCAGCACTCTGAAAATGCGCGTGTGTTGCTTCTGGCATGTGGAGCGCTGGCGCGTGAAATCGTCGATTTGATCGAGGCGAACAAATGGCAGGCCTTTGACATTCAATGCCTTCCAGCCAAATGGCACAACACGCCACAATTCATTGTGCCCGCCTTGCGCGAAAAAATTCAAAGCAACAGGGCCGATTACAAGTCGATCTTTGTTCTCTATGGCGATTGCGGCACGGGTGGCCTGCTTGATGCGATGCTGGCAGAGGAGGGGGTGGAACGCATTGGCGGCCCGCATTGCTATGCTTTTTATACGGGCAATGATCTTTTCGCCGCCCGGGCCGATGCTGACATGACCAGCTTCTACCTCACCGATTATCTGGCGCGGCATTTTGACAAGCTGATGTGGCAGGGGCTGGGATTGGACAAGCATCCCGAATTGTTGAGCGATTATTTCGGCAATTACACCAAACTGATTTATCTGGCACAAACCGAAGATGAAGGCTTGAAGCGCCAGGCAGAGACGGCAGCTTTGCAGCTGGGTCTGGAATATGAATATCGGTTTACAGGTTATGGCGAGTTGCAACAGGATCTCAAATCCAGGGCAATTCAAATTTGAACAGGGAAACGGCCAAATGATAATGCGCGCGATGCTTATGTCTCTCTGCCTGTTCTTGTGCGGCTGCATGCTGCAATCAGCAGAGCCGCTTTTTTCAGACTCTGAAGGAAAACCGCTGCTGAAATCCTATGGCCAGAACTTTGTCACTTACAATATGGTCAAGGGCAAATGGGAAAAGGAGAAAGACCAAATCAAATTTGACCCTGTCGACAACCACTATATTGTGCATAGCGAGAAAAGCGACATTGCTGTTCTGTTTGTTCCGTTGAATGATAAATGGTGGGTGATGCAGGCCAGCGAGCAGGGCCAGCCCTCAACCTATCTTCTGGCGCAGGCGCAGGCCAAATCTGTCACGGTTTATTTTTTGGCCTGCAAAGATCTCAAAGCCATGGCCGGAATTGAGGGGGCTATCACTTTCGACAATGAAGATTGCACCGCCACCAGCAAGATGACCAAGATCAAATTTCTGGAATTGACCAAACATCTTGGCGCAGGCGAAATGAAGATCGAAGCCACAAAGTGAAAATTTAAAACAAGGAGATGACCATGACCAAAACTTATGCCGATATGCTGGCCGCCGCCCGCGCCGAAGTTCCGAATATTTCCGTTGAGGAAGCAAAGAAGCTGCTGGGCGACCCCAACGTGGTATTTCTTGATGTGCGCGATGGCACGGAGGTGGCGCTCGGCAAAGTGAAAGGCGCACTTCATGTGCAGCGCGGGCTTTTGGAATCCAAAGTCGATCCGGCTTCGCCCGGGCATGTGAAGGAAATCACGCCAGAGAAAACCCTCATCACCTATTGTGCCTCCGGCGGCCGCGCCGCACTTGCCGGGCAAACGTTGAAGCAAATGGGCTATACCAAGGTTCTCAACCTCGGCAAATTCCAGGATTGGAAAGATGGCGGCGGCGAGACAGAATAGAAAACCTTTGATAGGAAAATAACGCTTGACACCGTACGCTCAACCTGCTAGGTTGTGCGAACATCGACATTTGTGCGTGAGATCAAAATGGGCAAACAACGCTGGCCCGGCTGCATCAATAACGCCGTCGAGGTGAAATCCTATGAAAGTTAAAATTGAAAAAGCACGAAGCCTGCGGCGTGAGCAAGCGCCCGCCGAGGGTAAACTCTGGGCGGTTCTGCGCAATCGACAACTGGATGGCGCGAAGTTTGCGAGACAAGACCCAATTGGGCCATATATCGCCGACTTCTGTTGCCGCAGTAAAATGTTCGTTATCGAAATCGACGGCCCAACACATGAGGGCCGGGAAGAATATGATGCGAAGCGAACGGAGTTTTTAACAGGCCTAGGCTACCGCGTAATCCGCTTCAAGAACGAAGACATGTTCGGCGATTTAAGCTGGGTGCTGGATGAAATAAGAAAACACCTTTAAGTCTTCCGCCCGCTTTAGCGGGGGGAAGAAAGGGGTCCAAATTGCGAAAGCAATTTGGGATAGATGAGGGGCTCGCCAACATTTACACTCCACCACCAATCCCACTCGCCGCAAAACCATCCCCCACTGCCACCAGCCCCTCATCCCCCCATCCTGCTCCGCTAACGCTACGCAGCACGGGCCCCTCCTTCTCCCCGCCAAAGCGGGAGAGAAGGAAATCTATCGGCGTCTTCGCCCCGATTTATCGGGGAGAAGAGGGGGCCACATCCTGCGTAGCGTTAGCGAAGCAGGATGGGGGTGATGAGGGGCTGATTGACACACGTCGAGTGAATGCTTTTTAACCCAATCTGAATGGAATGCACTATCACCGTAATTCGTAATCCCTTAAACCGATGATAGTTGCGGGATGAGGAGGGTTGCATGATTTACCGAATCGGGGCTGCGCTGATTGTTTTTGTTGTTGCCAATAGCTCAGTCATTGCCAAAAATCCTTTCAAGAATGCCGCTGGCTGGTGTGAAATCGATTACAGTACCAAATACAAAAAGTGGCCGCTGCACAAAGCCTTCGCATCATCAGGCACGGTTTTGCAGTTCAGCCATGGTCAGGGCTATGGCTGTGGTGGCACATATCGCTGGGCTACCAAGAGCCAAGCTATCCAAGACGCACTCCGCCGTTGTGAACTGGTGCGTTCAAGCAATCATCTCGCTGGTTGCTGCAAGATCATCGACGCAAAGTAATCGGCATTAGTCCAGCGGGTTAGGTGCGGCCAAGGCTCAATGATCTGCTGCGCGGCAAGATCAGCAAATTCAGCTTGGATGCACCGGCGCATTCAACAAGCTCAAGAGTGGATTCAAAGATCAGCGATCACTGACAGCAAGCCAGATTCGTAAAGCAGATTTGGATGTGAAGCCCACTGAGAGACTAGTTCCATTAACCAAATAAGAACCGATCTCTCTAGGTTCTTACCCCCGCCGCCTCACCCGCCTCGCCCCGCCATCATCGCCCAGCGTTTCCACCTGCTTATTCGGCGGCAAGGTCACCACTTTCTTCAAATTCACAAAATCCGCCGTCTTATGTGGGAAGGCCATGGCTTCCACAAAGTGCTGCTGGAACATTGGTTCCACCGCTGTCTCAATCTTTTCGATGCGGCGCACCACATGTTCGATCTCGTCGCGGGCGGCTTTGTTGAGCAGGGCGATGCGTGCGCCTGTGCCTGCGGCGTTGCCTGCGCTTTGCACGCGGGCCAGATCGCAATCGGGGATCAGGCCCAGCACCATGGCGTATTTCATGTCGATGTGAGAACCAAACGCGCCAGCCAATCTGATCTTGCCAACGCTTTCAATCCCCAACTTATCCATCAACAAGCGCACGCCCGCATAAAGCGCGGCCTTGGCCATTTGAAT